>JAPZUA010000001.1:1500000-1646367 GCA_027532905.1 Magnetospirillum sp. | reverse complement strand
GATGTTGGCGGTCGTGGCGAACGTGTTGAACGCCGCATCGACCGACGACTGCGCGCTCAAGGTGAGCACGGTCGCATTGGTGTCGGCCAGGAACGTCTTGGCCGTCGAGCCTGCCGAGAGCAGGTTGGTGCCGTTGTAGTTTGCCTGGCTGATGAAGTTGGCGACCTGCGACGTCAGCGCGTTGAAGTCGGCCGTGTAGATGGTGCGCTGGTTGGCCGTGATCGACCCGTCGGCGAGCTGCGTGATCTTGGCTTGCAGATTGCCGATGAGGTTCGAAACGTTCGTCAGGGCTGCCTGGGTCACCGAGCCGATGCCGACACCGTTGGCGAGCGACGCCTGGATGGCGCCGTAAGCCTGCAGGTTGCCGCGGATGCCTTGCGCCACCGAAAAGGTCGAGGCATCGTCTTCCGCATCGGCAACGCGGTAGCCGGTCTGAACCTGTTTGGAAGCGACGTTAAGTCCGACTTGAGTCACGCGCAACGACGCTAGGGCCGTATACGCACCAACATTGGTATTGATGGAGTTTGACATAGCGTTTTCTTTCCTTCTGGAAGATACAAAACCAGCTTCTGCTGATTCCATAGAACGATACCCCGAAAACTCGAAAAAGTCACGAGCATCGAATTCAAATGTACTTTGCTGTTCTCAATTGAAATTCCAGAACCTCGGGAAAAGGCAGCAGCGTTCAGGCGCGTGCGCGCCTTAAACTACCGAATCGGCATTTAGATTCATTGGCTTAGGAAGGCAAAATCCAAGGGCCAAAATCAAACGTCGTTTCAAAAATGGCGTCCCCGAGAGGAATCGAACCTCCGACCCGCAGTTTAGGAAACTGCTGCTCTATCCTGCTGAGCTACGGGGACGTGCGCGGCGCGTGAGAATAACCCGCACGCGCAAAAGAATCCACGATGCGGATGACAAGGATCGTGGCCACAAACGCGACCGCAATGCCGTAGAGCGTGCCCTCGGGCCAGCCATGGTCGAGGAACCAGCCGAGCAGCAGCGGGGCCAGCATCGAGCCGATATCGAAGCCCGAATAGACGAGCCCGAAGGTGCGGCCCGTGGCCCCCGGCGGAGCGAGTTTTTTGACCAAGATATCGCGCGCGGCCGACGTGATTCCGACCGCCATGCCGGTTGCCGCGAAAAGTACGAGCACCGCCGCAAAAGGCGGGGTGAAGGCGACCGAACTTGCGAGCAGCAAGGCGGCGGCAATCAAGCCCGCGGCCGCGACCTGGTCGTGCCGGTCGGTGGCATCGGCCACGAACCCGCCCGCCAGGATGCCGATCGCATTGCCGACCAGATAGAGCGTGACAGCCAGCGTAGCCGCACGGAACTCGATGCCGTGGATCGCGGCAAGGCTTGCGGCGGCAAACGTCTGCACGCCCGAACTCGACATCGCCGTCATCGTCAGATAGACGAACGCTGCGAGCATCGCGGGCATCACGAGCAGTTTGCCGAAGGCGGCCGCGACTTCGCGAATACCTTCTTTGGCGGCAGCGGCCGTCGGTGCAGCTTCGCCCAAGAGATCGCGCGCAAGATAGACGAACGCTGCCTGCACCAAACCATAGATGCCGCCGATCGCAAGGGCCGTGCGCCAGCCAAGCCAGAAGCCCAACGCCGCCAGCAGCAGCGGCGACACGACGTAGCCGATCGTGCCGCCGAACGCGTGGATCGAAAAGGCGCGACCCGTGCGGCTTGGATGCACGCGCGAGGCCAGGATCGCGAAGTCGGCCGGGTGGAATACCGAATTGCCGAGCCCGGCCAGGACCGCGAGCGGCAGAAACATCCAGAAAGCCGGCACAAAGGCCATCGCGAGGATCGCACTCGCCAACAGCGCCATACCTGCGGCCAGCACGCGCCGCCCGCCCCAGCGATCGACAAAGATGCCGACAAAAGCCTGGCCGAGCCCCGAGGCCAGATAGAACGCGGCCACCACACTGCCGAGGGCGGCGAAGCCCATGCCGAACTCTTCCTGCAGCAGCGGAAACATCGGCGGCAGACAGAATTGGAAAACATGGCTCGTCGAATGAACAAGCCCGACCGCACCGATCACGGCGTAGTCGCGCTGGCGCCGTGCTGGCGAATCCGCCTCGATCACGCGATGTCCTTCTCTAGAGCCTTTTGGCTCGCTCCATCGCCGCGACAAGATGGCTGCGAATACCCGGTTCCATGGCCGAATGCCCGGCGTCGGGAACGACATGATAGCGCGCCTGCGGCCAGCGTGCTGCCAATTCGTCGGCCGTGACGATCGGGCAGACCATGTCGTAGCGGCCCTGTACGATCGTTGTCGGGATATCGCGGATGCGATCCACACCGTCGAGCAGTTCGGTGTCGCCCAGGAACACGCGGTGGCGGAAATAATGCGCCTCGATGCGCGCGAGGCCCAACGCCATGCGGTCTTCGGAGAAGGCCAGCACCGTGTCGGGGCTCGGCATCAGCGTCGAGCATGAGCCCTCGTACGAACTCCACGCGCGTGCGGCGGGCAGCGACACGGCCGGATCGGGGTCGGCAAGCCGCGTCCAGTAGTTCGCCAGCAGATCGCTACGCTCGGCCTCGGGCAGGAAGCTCGAAAATTTGCGCCACGCCTCGGGAAACACGAACCGTATGCCCGACAAGAACCAGTCGATCTCGATCTTGCGACCGAGAAAAATGCCGCGCAGCGCGAGCGAGCGCACGCGCGCGGGATGCGCCTGCGCATAAGCCAAAGCGAGCGTTGAGCCCCACGAGCCGCCGAACACGTGCCACGCGTCGAGGGCGAGATGCAGCCGCAGACGCTCCATGTCGGCGACGAGGAGCTGCGTGGTGTTGTCTGTCGTTTCGCCGTGCGGGCGCGAACGGCCGGCCCCGCGCTGGTCGAACACGACGATGCGATAATGCAGCGGATCGAAAAAACGCCGATGGGTCGGCGTTGCCCCGGCCCCTGGCCCGCCATGCAGGAACACGACGGCCGGGCCCGCCGGATTGCCCGACTGCTCCCAATACATCTGGTGGCGACCGTCGAGGTCCAACATGCCGGAACCGTAGGGTTCGAGCGGCGGATAGAGATCTGTGCGCAAGGCTGAATCGGCAGGCATGGCGGCGAGCTTCGCGTGCGGCCACTTCTTCGTCAAGGAGGGCCGTTTCGTCAAGGCGGGCTTGACCTTAGCCCACACCCGCGACAGATTCGCGCCCATGCGTCGATTTCTTTCGCTTTTTGCGGCATGCGGTTTGGCCTTGGCGCTGGGCGCTTGCGCGCAGAACCAAGCCAGCGGCCGCAGCCAGTTCACGGCCTTCGTGAGCCCGGCCGAGGAGATGCGCATCGGCCGCGAAGAGCACCCCAAAGTGCTCGAACAATATGGCGGCGAATACAACAATCCGCGCGTGAAGGCCTATGTGCAGCGCATCGGCGAACGGCTTGCCGCGCGCAGCGAACTCGCCGGCTCGAGCTTCACCTTCACCGTGCTCAACAGCGATATCTCGAACGCGTTCGCCCTGCCGGGCGGCTACGTCTATATCTCGCGCGGCTTGTTGGGTTTGATGGGCAGCGAGGCCGAACTCGCTTCCGTGCTCGGCCACGAGATCGGCCATGTGACCGCCCGCCACACGGCCGAGCGTTTGAGCCGCGGCCAGGCGGCCAACATCTTCACGAATATCCTCGGCATCGGCGTTGCCGTGCTGACGGGCTCGAGCGATGCAGGCTCTCTTGCGGCACAAGCCACCGGTACCGGGGCCGGCATGTGGCTCGCCGGTTTCTCGCGCGAGCAGGAATTCGAGGCCGACAAGCTCGGCGTGCGCTACATGGCAAGCGAAGGCTACGACCCGGCCGAGGCCGCCGAGATGCTAGCCAAGCTCGGTGCCGAGACGCGCCTCACGGCCAAGATGCTCGGCCGCGATCCCGAATCGGCCGACTCGTTCAGCATCATGCAGACCCATCCGCGCACCGCCGACCGCGTGGTGGCGGCAACCGAGGCAGCACGCGCCCAAGGCATGATCGTGGCGGCAAACCCACGCCAAGGTGTGGCCGAATATTTCGAGGCGATCGACGGGCTCTCGGTCTTGGGCGACCGCGAGTCAGGCTTCGTGCGCGGCAATGTCTTCCTGCATCCGGCGTTGCGCATCCGCTTCGAAGCGCCCAAGGGCTTCCGCATCGAGAACGGTTCGGATGCCGTATCTGCACGGGGCCCGAGCGGCGCCACGATGCGCGTCGATGCGGTCCGCACACGGGCGGCCACAAACCCGCGCGATTTTCTGACCGGCGTGTGGGCGCGCGGCCAAACGCTGCGGAATGTCGAGACGATCACCGTGAACGGCCTGCCGGCAGCAACGGCCCCCGCCAGTTTGCGCACGCAAAACGGTTCGGTCGCCGCGCGTCTTGTCGTGATCCAGCATCCGGACGGTGCTTTCTACCGCATGCTGCTGGCCGCCCCCGCCGAGGTGGCGGACCGCTTCACCGACGATTTCCGGCGCACGACGTATTCTTTCCGGGCGTTGAGCGAAGCCGAAGCGCGCGACGCCCAGCCCTTGCGCATGCGCATCGCAACCGTTCGCCCCGGCGATACCCAAGAAACGCTCGCGCGGCGTATGGCGACCGACGACGGTTTCAAGCTTGAGCGCTTCCAGCTCATCAACGGCCTCAAACAAGGCGAAGCGCTTGCACCCGGCACGCGCGTCAAAATCATCGCCGACCGCTAGGGGCCCCAAAAGAATAGGTTACCAAACGCGACAAACCGCGACGGTAGCCTATTTATCCCATTGATTTTTCGACATTGTAACCCCGGCGAAGATTTTGGATTACCTATTGCGAAACCCCGTATTCAAAGGATCTCTGCGATTCCGATCTTCACTTGTCAAACAGCAACCGCCGTATGCAGCGATGGCAAATGTAGAGCATATTCCTAAGTAAAAATCAAGCCTGCTTGAGGTTTCAGACACGCTCAAGGTGTCGCTTTCCGCTTGCGGTAGCGTTTGATTTTTTCGCGGTTGCCGCAGAGCGCCATGCTGCACCAGCGGCGCGTGGCGTTTTTGCCGGAGTCGAAAAACACCATGTTGCAGGCCGGATTGGCGCAACCCTTGAGACGGTGCTGCGCCGCCGGAGGGGTCGCTGCAAAGCGCGCGAAATCCTGGGCGACCGTCGCGGCCGGGCCGCCGGCACCCGGCTCGAATGTTTCGACCAGCTGCGCGCCGCTTGCCGTCACTTCCAAACGCAGCTCAACGCGCGCTTGGGCAAGAAGCAGATTGACCGCATAGGCCGCCGTTTTCGAAACCGCACCGGTCGCGCGCATTTCGTCGAACGCGGCACGCAAGCGCTGGCGCAGCGCCACCAATGTGCGCCGTGCCTGATCTGCGGCCGATTGTTCGGGCAATGGCAAACCGGCGGCCACCAGCCAACGCGCGAATTGTTCGGGTGTGGCCAATAGATCCTGTTCAATTCCAGCCAAGATCGGCGTGCTGTTCAGCAGATCGAGCCACAAATGGCCGCCCAAAAACGGCATGCCGTCGCGCAGATCCGATACCGTCGGCTTCGAGTCCATGGCTTTGCCCTCGGTTTTTTAACACCATTAAAATAGCATTTGACAGGTTTCAGATCAACGCGTACCTTTCAAAATTAGTTTTAACGGTTACATCTTTGGATCCCAGGAGAAAACAATGTCGAAAGAAGCAGTTAGCGCGGTCTATCCGACCCCTACGCAGGTTCGCTACAAGACCGTCACGGTCGACGGTCTGGAAATCTTCTACCGCGAGGCGGGGGCGGCCGACCGGCCGGTCGTGCTGCTGCTGCACGGGTTTCCGTCGTCGTCGCATATGTTCCGTGACTTGATCCCGCTCCTGGCGAGTGAGTACCGCGTGTTGGCGCCGGACTATCCGGGCTTCGGCCAATCCGGCCAGCCGAGCCTCGCGGACTTCCACTACGATTTTGCCGCCCTGGCCGACATCGTCGACGGCTTCACCCAGGCCGTCGGCGCCAACCGCTACACGATCTACATGCAGGATTACGGCGGCCCGGTCGGATTGCGCTTGGCGCTCAAACATCCCGAGCGCGTGCGCGGCTTCATCGTGCAGAACGCGGTCGCGAATGTCGAGGGCTGGAACCCGGATGTGGTCAAAAACTTCGCGCCGTTCTGGCAGAACCGGACGGCCGAAACGGAAACCCCGCTGCGCGGTTTCCTCGGCGCCGCCACGACAAAGTTCCAGTACACGCACGGCGCGACGCGCGCCGAGCGCCTGTCGCCCGATGCCTGGATCCACGACCAAGCCGGGCTCGACCGGCCCGGCAACGATCGGATCCAGCTCGAGCTCCTCCACAACTACCGGGACAATGTCGCCCAGTACCCGGCCTGGGGTGCTTATCTGCAAAAGCACCAGCCGCCGATGCTGATCGTTTGGGGCCAAAACGATCCGTTTTTCACGGCGGCGGGTGTGGCCTATTTCCAAGACCTGCTGCCGCACGCGACAACGCATCTGTTCGACGCCGGGCATTTTGCGCTCGAGACGCACGCGCCCGAAATCGCTGCTGCGGCACGGACCTTTCTCGCCGGGCTCGACGCTGGTTAGGCCTTTTTGTGGGCTTCGATGCGGGCGACGCGCAATTCGCCCGCTTTCATCGCCGCAATGCGGCGCGCCCATAGCTGGGCCTCGTTCAGCAGCGCCTTGCCTTCGGCCGGCTTCAGCATGCCGGCCGTCACCATCGATTCGATGCGCGACCAGCCGTCGAGCACGATGGGGGCAAACGTATCGGTATAGTCCTCGGTCGTGCGCACGGTGAAACCCGCCGTCTCGACCAAATACGTCAGCTGACCGACCGTGCCGAGATGGGTCGGGCGCGCCTCGCCCGCGATGTAGGCCGCAAAGGCTGGGCCCTGGCGCTCGTCTTCGGCCAACGCCCAATCGAGCAGCACAAGCCGCCCCGCGCGCTTCAGCGATTCGCCGACCAGGCGCACGAAAGCGACTTTGTCCGGCACCACCGACAGAACGCTGCGCATCAAGGCTGCGTCGAAATGCTGCTTGGGCCAGTCCGGCGCTTCGAGATCGAAGGAAGCGATGGGCGCGCGCAGATCGAGGCCCGCTTTGGCCGACAGCGCATCGCCGGCACGCGCCAGTTCCGGCGACATATCGAAGCCGTGCGCCTTGGCCCCAAAACGCTCGACGATCGCACGCGTCCCGCCGCCGAGGCCGCAGCCGATATCCATCGCAATCGAGTTTTTGTTCACGACCAGCGCTTGCGCAAGATCGGCGGCAAATTCCCCGCCGCCCGGAAAGGTAAATCCGTCGCCCCAGATCATCTGGCCGACGAGAATGCGCTCAGGCCCCCAGAAATCTTTGGGCGGTGTTGGCGGGGTGGACGGCTCGGCTTTGGTTTCCGCGCGCGGGCTGCGCAGAACCTGTTCCGGCCGCTTCTTGTCGATTTCGTAGCCCTCCCACCAGGCATGCAGGCGCGCGCGCAACCCGAGCTGCGAGGGCTTCGGCAACGCGTCGCGTGGGCCAGCGGTCGAAAGCTCGTCTTGTGGGGGCATTTCAAGCCGAAATTAGAATCGATTCTGGAAGAAGCCAAGAAATTACCGCGCGCTTTGGAATGGCGAATTTACATCAAATATGCGATATCAACGCGCTACAACACCAACACGACGCTGTAAAATACGCCGGGGGGCGCGAACGTGCTGTTTTTGCTGCGAATCAGCCAAGGAATCGATTGGCTCAACGCCAAGTTCGGCGTTCTGGCCAACAGCATGATCGTATTGTCTTGCGTGGTGAGTGCCGGCAACGCGATGTCGCGCTACGCCTTCGACCTCAGCTCCAACGCCTGGCTCGAAGTGCAGTGGTACATGTTCGCGGTCGCCGTGATGCTGGGTGCTTCCTACACGCTGCAGCGCAACGAGCATGTACGCGTCGACATCTTCTACATGCAGCTTTCCGAACGCGCCCAGCTGTGGGTCGACATTCTGGGCGGCTTGCTGTTTCTGCTGCCGGCCTGCCTGTTGTTCATGTGGCTCGCCTGGCCGATCTTCTGGCAGTCGTTCCTGATCAACGAAGCCTCGAACAATGCGGGCGGCCTGTTGCGCTGGCCGGTCAAGGCGTTGCTGCCGCTGGGCTTCGCGCTGCTGTCCTTGCAGGGCATTTCCGAAATCATCAAGCGCATCGGGGCCTTGCAGGGCTACACCGTGATCGACGCCAAGTACGAAAGGCCGCAGCAGTGACCATTCCGCTGGAGTTCATGCCGCCGCTGATGTTCGGCGGCCTCGTCGTGTTCATGCTCCTGGGCTACCCGGTCGCGTTTTCGCTGATGGCGGTCGGGCTGTTTTTCGGCCTCATCTCGATCGAGCTCGGCTTCTTCACGGTAAGCTTCCTGCAGGCGATTCCGCTGCGCATGTTCGGCAGCATCCTCGCCAACGACCTGCTGCTTGCGATTCCGTTTTTCACCTTCATGGGCTCGATCCTCGAGCGCTGCGGCCTTGCCGAAGACATGCTCGATTCGATGGGCCAGCTCTTCGGCACGCTCAAAGGCGGGCTCGGCTATTCGGTCATCATCGTGGGCTTCGTGCTGGGTGCGATTACCGGCACCGTGGCGGCCCAGGTCATCGCAATGGCGCTGATCTCGCTGCCCGTGATGATGCGCTACAAATACGACATCCGCTACGCAACCGGCGTGCTTGCGGCATCGGGCACCATTACCCAGCTTGTCCCGCCGTCGCTGGTGCTGATCGTTTTGGCCGACCAGCTCGGCCGCTCGGTCGGCGACATGTATCTGGGGGCCTGGGGCCCGTCCTTGATGCAGATCGCTTTGTTCGCGGGCTACACGTTTGCGCTGACGCTGGTGAAGCCCGATGCGCTGCCCGCCATCCCGAAATCCGATCTCACGCTCGTCGGCTGGGCTTTGTGGCGCAAATGCCTGATCGGCATCGTGCCGTCGGCCGTGCTGATCTTCCTGGTGCTCGGCACGATGATGCTGGGCCTTGCCACGCCGACGGAAGCAGGTGCCATGGGCGCTGTCGGGGCCGTCATCCTTGCCGTGCTGCACCACAAGGATATCGGCGTCACCGGGCGCGGTGCGTTCGTGTTGATGGTCGTGGCGGCCGGAATAGCCACAGCGATCGGAATTTTCGCGTTCAAATCCACGCCGTTCCGCTTCGCACTCGCCGCCCTCTATGTGGGCGTGGTGTGGCTGTGCATCCGGGCGGTGCTGATCCCCGATCTGCGCGGCCTCATCCGCCAGGCCTACCAGACCACGATGCGCATCACCGCGATGGTGGTGTTCATCCTGATCGGCTCGACCTGCTTCTCGATTGTGTTCCAGGGCGTGGACGGCAATCTGTGGGTCGAACATCTGCTGAGCGGCCTGCCCGGCGGGGCTTGGGGCTTCCTTGCCTTCATCAACGTGTTCGTCTTCTTCCTGGCGTTTTTCCTCGATTTCTTCGAGATCGCCTTCATCATCGTGCCGATGCTGGCCCCCGTGGCGCAGAAGCTGCTGACGCCGCTCGTGGGGGCGGACGCTGCCCTCATCTGGTTCGGCGTGATCTTGTGCGTGAACATGCAAACGAGCTTCATGCATCCGCCGTTCGGCTTCGCGCTGTTCTACCTGCGCTCGGTCGCACCCAAGGAGATCAAGACCTCCGACATCTATATGGGTGCGATCCCGTTCGTGCTGCTGCAGGTCGTGATGGTGGCCCTCGTGATCTCGTGGCCCGGCCTCGTGACCTGGGCGCTCGACAAGCCGCTCGACGTCGATCTCTCGACGATCGAAATCCCGGAGACGCCAACCGAGTCGGTGACGCCCGAAGCCGTCAATCCGGACGGCGACGGCGAGCCGATGGACGCGGACGAAGACGAACCGGCGAAATAAAGCTGGAGCCGCAAAAGAGAAACCCGCCGCGAGCTTGACGCTCACGGCGGGTTTTTTGTTGCAGTCCGTCCCCGTGCCGCTTACGAGCGGCGCGGCAGCGTGGCGAGGTTCGCGTTGACGAAGCGGTCGTAGGCGGCTTCGTTGGTGCGGAACCACTGGAACTGGTCGGTGCGGAACCGGCGCCAGGATTCGTAGACCTTCTTGAACAGCGGGTTCTTTTCCGACGTTTCGTCGTAAAGCTCGTTGGCCGCCTTCAAGCAGGCCAGCAGCGTTTCGTTGCTGAACACCTTGAGCTGCGTGCCGCCAGCCACCAGACGGCGCAGGGCCACTGGATTCTGGGCATCGTACTTGGCCTGCATGGCAACGTGCGCTTCCCAAGCGGCTGCCTGGAAGATCGACTTGTTCTCCGACGACAGGCTGTCCCACGCCGTCTTGTTGACGATCGCGGAGAGCTGCGGGCCGCCTTCCCAGAAGCCCGGGTAGTAGTAGAACTTGGCGACCTTGTTGAAGCCGAGCTTCTCGTCGTCGTAGGGGCCGACCCATTCGGCGGCGTCGATGGTGCCCTTTTCAAGGGCCGGGTAGATGTCGCCAGCCGCGAGCTGCTGCGGCACGAGGCCGAGCTTGGTCAGCACCTGGCCGGCGAAGCCGCCGATGCGCATCTTGACGCCCTTGAAGTCTTCGGACGACTTGATTTCCTTGGTGAACCAGCCGCCCATCTGCGCGCCCGTGTTGCCGGCCGGCATCGAGACGACGCTGTAGGCGTTGAACAATTCGGCCATCATTTGCTGGCCGCCGCCGGCATACATCCACGCCGTCTGCTGACGCGAATTGAGGCCGAACGGGATCGCCGTGTCGAAGGCAAAGGTCGGATCCTTGCCGACATAATAGTAGTTGGCCGTGTGGCCGCACTCGACCGTCGCAGCCTGGACCGCATCCAGAACCTGCAAGCCCGGCACGATTTCGCCCGCAGCGAACACGCGGATTTCGAACTTGCCGCCCGAGGATTCCGTCACGCGCTTGGCGAGCACTTCGGCCGCACCGTAGATGGTGTCGAGCGACTTCGGAAAGCTCGAGGCCAGACGCCAGCGAATCACGCCCTGCGCGATGGCCGGGGCGGCGAGCGGTGCGGCGGCCATGCCGACGCCAGCGCCAACGATAAATTTACGACGTTTCATGCGTTTTTCTCCCTGTTGTCCGGTTTTGGACACGAAAAAACCGAGCCCGGCTGCCGGTTTTACAGCCGGTCGATGGGGTAGAAATTACCACGCAGAATCTGTGAAAGTCATTGTCAAAATCCAGCGTGCCTATGTATTAAGCAGCGTCCGGAATTGGTCGATGACGCGCAAACGCAAGCCCCGTCAGGCGGCCCTCGCGCCGGTCGCTCGCACGATCGGAATCCACAGATCGCGTTCGCTTGCGTAGAACGCATCGACTTGGGTGGGCGTCATGCGGTCGGAAATAGTCGAGCCCAGGTCGATAAGGCGCGTGCGCATTGCCGGAGCGGCCAACACGGCGGCGACTTCGGCATTTATCTTATCAACGATGGGTTTGGGGGTGGCGGCCGGTGCGGCGATCGAGTTCCAGGTTTGGCCCTGGAAGTTGGCAAGGCCCGCCTCGTGGATCGTCGGCAAATCGGGGAGTGCCGGGCTGCGCACAAGTGCCGAAAGACCCAGGCCGCGCACCGCACCGCCGTTCAATTGGGGGATCGCCGTGACGGCGACATCGAACATGTGCGACAGCCGCCCGGCGACCAGATCGCGCATCGCTTGGGCGCCGGCTTGATAGGGCACATGCTCGACCGATAGTTCCGCTTGGCGCGCAAACAGCAGGCCCACGACATGCGTTGTTGTTCCGACGGGTCCGCTGCCGTATTGGAAGCGACCCGGCGCAGCCTTCACGCGCGCGATGTAGTCGCGCAAGGTGGCGGCCGGGTTGTCCTTGTTGACGCACAGAACCAACGGCACGAAATTCAGCATTGCGACACCGCTCAGCGTGCGCGGCAGATCGACCGGCATCGGGTCGAACAGCGCCATGTTGAAGACGAGTTGCGACGACGTGCCGACAAGCAGCGTGTGTCCGTCGGGCGCGCTGCGCGACACGTCTTCGGTTGCGCGCATGCCGGATGCGGCCGGAATGTTTTCGACCAGCACGCGCTGGCCCAAGCGCGGCTCGAGATCGTTGGCGACCAAGCGGGCAACCACATCGGCATTGCCGCCGGCCGCCGACGCGACAACCAGGCGGATTGGTTTGGCCGGGAAGGCCTGCGCCTGGGCCAAACCAGGCAGCAGAACGGGTGCTGCCAATGCGCCGAGGCCGAGTTGCAATGCCGTGCGCCGAGGAAGGGCGGTTTCGCGGATTTTCATGGTCATTTGACGTCCTTCTTCCGGAAAAACAGGGCAGTTTGAAAAGCCGCATCGCGGCGCGCGTTACAAAATCAACGCTACATTGAGGCAAGATATATTGCAAGTGATTCTCATTCGCGATATAGAAAGACCGCAATGCCCCTCATCGCTGCTGCCCCACCTGAGACTTGGCGCCAAAGATTGGCCGACCGCGACGTTCGCGCCGGCTTCTTTCTGGCGTCGCTCGGCATCGGATGCTGGATCGTTTCGGGCGGACTTTCATGGGGCAGCTTCGCGCGCCCGGGGGCCGGCCTGCTCCCGGGAATGGCAGCGCTGACGATGGCCTTTTCGGGCGTCGGCTTGGCGCTGTGGGCCGGGTTTCGCAGCGCTGTCGCCTGTGCCGATCCGCCGATCGTGTGGCGCAGCCTTTTGGCGACTTTGGGCAGCGCGTTTTCTTTTGCATTCGGCGCCAGCACGCTGGGCCTGGCAGCAGGCTGTATCGCCGCGGCGACGTGTGCGTGCATGGCGCGCAGGACGCGCGTGCGCGCGACCGCTGCGATCGCATTGACGGTGGGTTCAGGCGCCTACGCCGTTTTCGGACTGGCGCTTGGTCCAGGCTCGAGCCTGCGCTGAACGATGGATCCGCTCGACGGCCTGATGATGGGCTTTGGCCTGACGCTTGGCACGAGCACATTGGCGGCGTGTCTGGTCGGCGCCGTGCTCGGCACGCTGGTGGGCGTTTTGCCTGGCATCGGCCCGGTCGCGACGATGGCCCTGCTGCTTCCCGCCACCTTCCATATGGAGCCAGCGTCTGCGTTGGTGATGCTTGCCGGCATCTATTACGGCGCGCAATACGGATCTTCGACGACGGCCATTTTGCTCAATCTGCCCGGCGAAGCATCGGGGGTAATCACCGCACTTGACGGCCATGCGCTGGCAAAGCGCGGGCGGGCGGGCGCCGCAGTTGCAGTTGCGGCACTGGCGTCGTTTGCGGCGGGCATCCTCTCGACGTTCGCCATCGCGTGGCTTGCGCCGCTTTTTGCGCGCCTGGGGCTCGCCATGACGCCTGCACACGTCGCATTGCTGCTGATCTTCGGCCTCTGCCTTGCGGTCTCGATGTCGCCCGCAGCGCGTTTGAAAGCGCTCGGCGGCGCGGCGTTCGGAGTCTTTCTTGGCCTTGTCGGAACGGATTCGGGCGGCGGGCCGCCGCGCATGACGTTCGGCATATGGGAACTGGCCGACGGAATCGGATTTGCCGTCGTGGCGATGGGCATCTACGGGCTCGGCGAGATCGCCTATGCCCTGCAGGCCGCCCCAGACGCGCACGCGCGCGCGCCGCTCGGGCGCGTCCGCCCGCATCGCAAGGAGATGCAGGCAAGCGCGTTGCCGGCCGTGCGCGGAGCTGCCATCGGCACGCTGATCGGGCTTGTGCCCGGCGGCAGCACCGTGTTGGCGTCGTTTGCCGCATTTGCCTGGGAGCGACGTTTCGGACGGCGGCGCCATAGAATCGGCAAAGGCGCGATCGAAGGCGTGGCAACGTCCGAAGCTGCGAACAATGCGGCCGCACAAGCCTCGTTCGTGCCGTTGCTTGCCTTGGGACTGCCCGGCAATGCCGTCATGGCGGTGATGGCCGGGGCAATGATGCTGCAAGGCGTGCTGCCGGGCCCCACGCTTGCGGTCGAGCGGCCCGATATTTTCTGGACCGTCGTGGCCAGCATGCTTGTGGGGAATGCCATGCTGCTGGTCATCAACCTGCCGCTGATCGGCATTTGGGTGCGCTTGCTGCGAGTCCCGCGCAGCTGGCTGTTTCCCGCGATCCTGACGATCTGCGCGGCAGGCGCTTATTCGCTGCAAGGCGCCGCTTTCGACGTGGTCCTCCTGGCCGCGTTCGGCGCGCTTGGCTTTGCCATGCGGCGGCTTGAGTTCGATCCGACGCCTTTTTTTGTCGGCTTTGTGGTGGCGCCGCTGCTCGACGACAATCTGCGGCGCGCGCTTATGCTGGCGCGCGGCGATGTGGTGGCGGCACTCGCCGATCCGGTTGCCGTCGTCTTGACGATGTTGTGCGCGGGCGCGGTGGCGCTGGGCAGCCTTGCGGCGATGCGCGAAGCAAGGCGCGGCCTGCACGATTGCTGAGCGCGGATTTGCCGTACCGCCCGAAGGGCAGCGCTTCAGGCGCCATTGTATTTTGACGCAGCCATTGTAAAACGACCTCGACAGAAACCAACCGACCACGGATGAGCCCGAGGGCCGCGATCGAGCGGCGCCGACCGGCGGCCCGACAGCGGCGAGATCGAGTGCAGCGATGGCGATGAAACCGACTTTCAGCCTGCGGCCGAGCTTTCTGGGCGTGGCCAACACGAATCCGGAAGCGCGCTTCTGCGTGGCAGGGTTGCCGCTCGATCTTGGCACCTCGAACCGCTCGGGCGCGCGCGAAGGCCCGGCCGCGATCCGGGCCGCCAGTCGCATGCTGTGCGACGGCGACCACCCGACGCACTGGATCGAGCCCGCGATCCTCGACCTTTCCGACACTGGCGATTTCGACATTGCCCTTGGCGACATCGCGGCAAGCTTCGACAAGATCGAAGCGCAGGCGGCCAAGATCGCGCATCTCGTGGCGCTGGGCGGCGACCATGGGGCGACCTTGCCGCTGTTGCGCGCCCTTGTGAAACGTCTGGGCGCGCCATTGGCCCTCGTGCATTTCGATGCGCATGTCGACACCTGGCCTACGACGTTCGGCAATGTGCTCGGCCACGGCTCGGTGTTCTATCGCGCCATCGAAGAAAAGCTCGTCGACCCGAAGCGCATGGTGCAGATCGGCATCCGCAGCCCTGTCGCGCGCGACGTGTGGGACTGGACGGTGGCGCAAGGGGTGACGATCCTCGACGCGCAAAGCGTGCATGCAAACGGCCCCACTTCTGTGGCCGAGACGATCAAGCACGTCGTCGGTACTTCACGCGCCTATCTGTCGTTCGACATCGACGCGCTCGATCCGGCATTTGCACCGGGTACGGGTACCCCCGAAATCGGCGGGCTTGCGACGTGGCAAGCGCAGGCAATCTTGCGCCAGCTCGAAAGCATTTCGTTCGTCGGCATGGATGTGATGGAAGTGGCCCCCGCCTACGATCATGGCGAGATCACGTCGCTCGCCGCCGCCACGCTCGCGTGGGAGTATCTCGCCCTGATTGCCGCAAAAAAATAGCTGCCAGACCAAATTGTCACTTGCATTGGCGGGGATTCGGATTATTTATCCGCTCAGACGCAAATCGCACGTGCCCCAGGCCCGCGAGGCAACGCGCTAAGGCAGCACTTCGTTTCCAACCGAAGCCGCTTCCGATCCCAGCGCTCGAGGTCAAGCAACGACGTCACGCGTCCTTTCCGATGAGCCGACCGTAAGGGTCGGTGCGGTCGCGAAGGGAACCGGGATTTCGAAAGACGCTTGCCTCGGGGCAGTTTCCCCCGACTCAGCAACGCATTCGCTATTCCGTCGTCTTTTCGCGGTCGCTTTTGTCGCCGAGGATGACCGATGGCACAAACGCTGCTGCGCAAATCCGTTGCCGCCCTGGCCCGGACCCGCGAAATCCCGACGCCCGACTTGCGTCCGCTCGACGCGGTCGTAGCCGAGTTGCAACCGCACGAGCCCGTGCACGCCCTGCGCCCGGCCACACTCGCCCGCACGGCTGCCCATTTCGTGGCGGGCTTCCCCGGCGAAACGCTGTACGCCGTGAAGTGCAATGCCGACCCGCGCACCTTGCGTGCGCTGTGGGACGGCGGCGTGCGCGGTTTCGACTGCGCTTCGCCCGCCGAGATCGCCCTCGTGCGCTCGATGTTCGGGCGCGCGGCGACGATCGCCTACATGCATCCGGTGCGCGCACGCGCGGCCATCCGCGAAGCCTACGGCCGCCACGCTGTGCGCCGCTTCGTGCTCGATTCGGTCGCCGAGTTCGACAAGATCCGCGAAGAAACGGCCGCCAAGCCCGGCACGCTCGACCTCATCGTGCGCATCGCCCCGCCGGTCGTTGCCGGTGCCGACAAGCCCTTGCACGATCTCTCGGGCAAATTCGGTGCGTCGGCCGCCGACGCGGTCGCGCTGCTGCGCCGCGTGCGCCCGTTCGCGCGCACGCTCGGCATCTCGTTCCATGTCGGCTCGCAAAATGCCGATCCGCAGGCCTTTGCCCGCGCGATCGCGCACGCCGATGCGTTGGCGCGCGAAGCCGGCGTTGCGGTCGAGGTGCTCGACGTCGGCGGCGGCTTCCCCGTTGCCTATCCGGGCCAAGAAGTGCCACCCATCGACGCGTTTTTCGCGGCGATCAAACAGGCGCACGCCGCGTGCCACACGCTCGCGAACACGGCGCTATGGGCCGAGCCGGGCCGCGCCCTCGTTGCGGCCGGCGGTTCGGTCGTGGTGCAGGTACAAGCGCGACGCGGCAACACGCTCTACATCAACGACGGCGTGTACGGCGCACTCGCGGACGCGGGCGTGCCGGGCCTGCGCTATCCCACGCGTCTGCTGCGCGCGAGTGCGGCCGACACCGTGGCCTACGACTTCTATGGTCCGACCTGCGATTCGGCGGACCATATGAAGGGCCCGTTCGTCCTGCCCGGCGACGTTTGCGAGGGCGACTGGATCGAACTTGGCCAGTTGGGAGCCTATGGAGCGGTCCTGCGCACCGGCTTCAATGGCTTCGAGCGCGCGCACCTGATCGAAGTCGAAGGCTGACGAAGCAAATCTCGACTTATGGTGCGTGAGCGCGCTCGCCGCCCGCCTTGTCGCTTGCGTTTGAATAGCAAGAGAGACAAGGCGGGCGGTTCCATTTCGATTGCGCGGTAAGTGTTGACCGCAAAGATCCACGCCGGACGGCCAAGCTAGACGAAGCGGCATCGTTCGTGCATTCTTGAATTCATGGCCCGTAACGCCGGACGCCGCGCTGTGTTGGCTGGGATCGGGGCAAGTGCCGCTGTTGCGGCCTTGCCGCAACGCCCTGCGCGCGCCGCCGGTACCGCCGTCGATCTGCAGCTTGTTCTTGCGGCCGACGTCTCGCGCAGCATCGACGACCGCCGCTTCCGCCTGCAGCGCGAGGGTTATGCCGCCGCCATCGCGGATCCGCGCGTCGTGCGCGCGATGACCGGTGGGCGGTACAAGCAACTCGCCCTCACCTATTGCGAATGGTCGAGCCCAAGCCAGCAGATGACGCTCGTCGACTGGACCTTGATCGACGGCCAAGAGAGTGCCGAGGGCTTTGCCGGGCAATTGCTGCTGCCGCCGCGCCCCTTTGCCGCCTCGACCGCGATCGGCGAGGCCATCACCTATGCGGCGCGCGAATTCGAGCGTTGCCCCTATCCGGCCGACCGGCGCACGATCGACATTTCGGGCGACGGCACCAACACCAACGGCCTGCCCGCCGAGATCGGCCGCGACCGTGCGGTGGCAGCCGGCATCACGATCAACGGGCTCGCGATCCTCTCGGACACGCCCAGCCCCTGGAACCCCAACCACACCCATCCGCCCGGCGGGCTCGATGGCTGGTACCGCGAAAACGTGATCGGCGGGACCGGCGCCTTCCTGCTCTCGGTGATGGGCTTCGAGACGTTTGCGTTTGCCATGGTCAACAAGCTGACCCGCGAATCGACCTGAGACAAAACGACCCCCCAACCTGGAGCCTCCCCCGAATGACCCCCCGTTCGATCTCCCGCCGCTTTGCCGTCGGCGGCGGTTTGGCGCTGTTTGCGAGCCCCGTTCTTGCCCAACATGCCGGGCACGGCCCCGTCTACGAACGCTTGAACCAGCCCGGCCGCATCGACGTGCCCGCGCTCGCAGCCGAGCAGCGCGTGTTCGATTCGATCGCCCCCAAAGCGCCGCAGCAGGGGCGCTGGATCGAGCGCGCGCCGCTGCCGTTGCCGCGCACCGAAATGGCGTGGGCGGCCGAGCGCAACGGCAAGCTGCATCTCGTGGGCGGCTATGCCGAGCAGCGCGTCGACAAGCCCTACCACCATATCTACGACGCAGGCTCGAACAGCTGGCTGCAGGCGCAGGATCTGCCGCTGGGTGCGAACCATGTCGGCGTCGCCGTGCTCGACGGGCGGCTCTACGCGATGGGTGGTTTCATCGACCAGAATCGGCGCCCACATGCCGAATGTTTTGTGTACGGCGCCGAAGGCGAGCGCTGGTCGAAGATCGCACCCTTGCCCACGCCGATGGGGGCGATGGGCTGCATCGCCTACGAGGGCCGCATCCATGCCGTGGGCGGGGCCGACGGCGACACGGCCGACTCGCGCCTGTCGCGCAGCCAGCACATCGTCTACGACCCCAAGACCGACAAATGGAGCAACGCCGCCCCGTTGCCGACCGCGCGCGACCATATCGGCATCGTCGCCAATGCCGGGCTTATCCATGTGATCGGCGGACGCGTAAACAGTTTCTACACAAACTCGCATCTGCACCACACCTACGACGCCAAGGAAGATGCGTGGCGCATGCGCAATCCGTTGCCGACCGCGCGCTCAGGCCACGGTGCCACGCTCTATCGCGGCCAAATTTTCTGCATGGGCGGGGAAGGCTCGAACCGCGTGTTCGGCCAGAACGAAGCCTACAACCCCACGACCGATAAATGGCTCGCCTATGCGCCGATGGCCACCCCGCGCCACGGTATGGGGGCGGTTACGATCGGCGACGCGATTTACGTCGCGGGCGGCGGCCCGGTCATGGGGGGCGGCGTAAAAAGTGCCGTGCACGAGGCCTTTACGCTGGCGTAGAGCCTGCCGCCCCTTTGCGCGCATAGACATGCAGCCAAGGGGTGGGCTCGGCATCGTAGCCGGTGCCCATCACCTGCTCGATTTCGGGCGACGGGAAACCGGCGTTGGCGAAAGCGGCGGCGAGCCAGTCTGGCGACGGGTAATTATAGAGCCGTCCAAAACGGTCGCGGCCTTCTTGCGTGCCTTCCTTGAAGCTCGAATAGAAGACGCCGTCTGCACGCAGTGCACGGTGGATGCCGCGCAAGATGGCGGGCAGTTCGGCGCGCGGCACGTGCAGCAGGCACGCATTCGCGTACACGCCGTCATACGCGTTTTCGGCCGCGAGATCGGCAAAGCGCAGCACCTGCACCGGGCGGCCCAACCGTTTCTGCGCCTCGGCCGCCAATTCGGGCGAACCGTCGCTGGGCTTGAGGTCGAGGCCCTTGCCGAGCAGGGCCGCACTGTCGCGCCCGCTGCCGCAGCCGAGTTCGAGCACGGACGCGTTCGGTGCGAGCATTGAAGCAAAACGTTCGATATGCCGCGTGTTCGGCGGCGTACCGCGCGCAGCATAGCGCGCGGCTTCGGCCGCATAAAATGCTGTCGTTTGCTGGTCGTCGGCCATCGATTGGTCTTTCTGTTGCATACACCCAGTGCCCGGCGTTTAACTTGGCGCTCTGGAATCTAGCATAAGGGTTGGCCTTGGCATGACTTGGTCCGTAGTGGCGCACGACCGTGCAAGCGGCGAATTCGGCATTGCCGTGGCGACGCGGTTTTTCGCCGTGGGCGCTTTGTGCATGTATGTGAAGCCGGGCGCGGGTGCCGTCGCAACGCAAGCCTTGATCAATCCCTATCACGGGATCGACGGCATCGACCTGCTCGAGCGCGGCATCCCGGCTAAGGAGGCATTGGCGGCGCTGCTTGCGCGCGACGCGGGTGCCGCCGTGCGCCAGGTGCATCTGATGGACGCGATCGGTGATTTTGCCGCCCACACGGGTACGGGATGCGTCGATTGGGCAGGCCATCTGATCTTCGAAGATTTTTCGGTCGCCGGAAACATGCTCGCAGGCAAGGAGGTGATCGAGGCGACGGCCGAGGCGTTTGCGCTGAATGCCGGCCTGCCGCTTGCCGAGCGTTTCATCGCCGCCCTCGATGCGGGCGAAGCGGTGGGCGGGGACAAGCGCGGGCGCCAATCGGCCGCCTTGCGCATCCACAAAAACGACGAGTATCCCGTGCTCGATATCCGCGTGGACGACCACGAATATCCGCTCGTCGAACTGCGCCGTCTCTTCGAAAAAAGCAAAGAGCGGTTTTCGACGTTCCGCAAATTCCTTGCCTCGCGCGACAATATCGCGGGCACCTACGACCGCAGCAAAATCGACGCGGCCCTCGCGGCGGCCGGCATCAAATGACGGGTCTGCTCGAGGTCGACGATTTGCACACGTCTTTCGACACCGATGCGGGCGAGTTCCGCGCGGTGGACGGCGTGTCGTTTTCGGTGGCGCCCGGGCGCACGCTCGGCATCGTCGGCGAAAGCGGCTGCGGCAAGTCGGTCACGTCGCTGTCGATCATGGGCCTGCTCGCCAAACCGGCGGGCCGCATCGCCGGCGGCGCCATCCGCTTTCGCGGCCAGGATCTCGCCACGCTGCCCGAGCTCGAGATGCAGAAACTGCGCGGCTCGGAAATCGCGATGATTTTCCAGGAGCCGATGACGAGCCTCAACCCGGCATTCACGATTGGCAACCAGCTCGTCGAAGGCATTCTGCGCCATCGCGAGATTTCGCCCGATGCGGCCAAAGCGCACGCGATCGAGATGCTGCGCCGCGTGCGCATCCCCGCCCCCGAAGCGCGCTTCGACGAATATCCGCACAAGCTTTCGGGCGGCATGCGCCAGCGCGTGATGATCGCGATGGCGCTCGCCTGCGATCCCAAGCTGCTGATCGCGGACGAGCCCACCACGGCGCTGGACGTTACGATCCAAGCCCAGATCCTCGACCTTCTGCGCCGTTTGCGCGACGAGACGGGGACGGCCATCGTGCTGATCACGCACGATCTCGGCGTGATTGCCGAACTCGCGCACGACGTGGTCGTGATGTATGCGGGCAAGATCGTGGAGAAAGCGCCGGTCGAGCGGCTCTTCGCCTGGCCGCAGCACCCCTACACGATCGGCCTGTTGGGGGCGATCCCGCAGCTGCATCGCGCGCGCGAACGCCTTGCCACGATCGACGGCACGGTGCCGAACCTCGCCAAGCTTGAGCCGGGCTGCCGCTTTGCCGCTCGCTGCCCGTTTGTACAAGACCAGTGCCGGCGCGAAGAACCGCCGATGCGCGATCTTGGGCACGGCCAGGCGGCCGCATGCTGGCTTGCCCCGCTCGACGAGGCCGCACTCAAGACGGGTGCCGCATGACCACGCCGCTGTTGAGTGCGCATAATTTGGTGAAGCATTTTCCTGTGCGCAAAGGCCTGTTCGGCCGCACGACGGGCTACGTGAAGGCCGTGGACGGCGTGTCGCTCGCCGTGGCCCCCGGCGAAACGCTCGGCCTCGTCGGCGAAAGCGGCTGCGGCAAATCGACCGTCGGGCGCATGTTGCTGCGCCTGATCGAGCCGACGTCGGGCGAAATCGAATTCGACGGTGCGGACCTCACGCGCCTCAGCGAGCCCGAAATGCGCAAGGCGCGCCGCCATCTGCAGATCGTGTTCCAGGATCCCTACGCCTCGCTCAATCCGCGCATGACGGTGGGCGAAATCGTGGGCGAACCGTTGATGCTGCACGGGCTTGCGCACGGGGCCGCACGCGCCGAGAAAGTGCGCGAGCTGCTCGGCGTGGTGGGTTTGCGGCCCGAACACGACCGGCGCTACCCGCACGAATTCTCGGGCGGCCAGCGCCAGCGTATCGGCATTGCGCGCGCCCTTGCGGCTGGCCCCAAACTCATCGTCGGCGACGAGCCCGTGTCCGCCCTCGACGTTTCCGTGCAAGCCCAGGTGCTGAACCTGCTCAAGGATCTGCAGGCGCGCTTCGGCTTGGCCCTCGTGCTGATCGCGCACGATCTTGCCGTCGTCAAACACGCGGCCGACCGCGTCGCCGTCATGTATCTGGGCCGCATCGTCGAGTTGGCCGATACGGCCACGCTCTATTCGGCCCCGCGCCATCCCTATACGCAAGCCTTGCTGGCCGCGATCCCGGCCCCCGACCCGAGCTTGGCGCGCGCCAAGACCTTGCTAGAAGGCGACGTGCCGAGCCCGATCGACCCGCCGCCGGGCTGCCATTTCCACACGCGCTGCCGTTACGCGCAGCCGCGGTGCCGCACGCACGCGCCCACGCTCGACAAGATTTCCAAGGGCCATTCCGTCGCGTGCCATTTCTGGCGCGACATCCCGGCCTTTGCGCCCGCCACCGCACCGCCAGACAATGAAGCCGCACGGCGGCTTGAAAAACTGCAAAGCCGTTTCGTCTGATACCCCACGAAGGAGATAAAAAATGTCCAAATTCCGAACCTTGATGGCGGCCATGACCGTCTCTGGCATGACAGCGCTGGGCCTGATGGCCGGGGCCGCATCCGCGCAGACGACGATGCGCATCGGCTTGGCGGAAGATCCCGACGCGCTCGACCCCACTTTCGCGCGCACTTTCGTGGGCCGCATCGTGTTCGCCGGCCTGTGCGACAAGTTGTTCGACATCGACAACGATCTCAAGATCGTGCCGCAGCTGGCGACCGGCTTCGAATGGAGCGATGCGGGCAAGACGCTGACGATCAAGCTGCGCGACGGCGTGCTGTTCCACGACGGCGAGAAGATGGACGCCGAAGCGGTGCGCTTCAGCCTCGACCGCCATCTGAACGCGCCGCGCTCGGGCCGGCGTGCGGAAATCTCGGTCGTGCAGACGATCTCGGTCGTCGATCCGCTGACCGTGCGCTTGACGCTGTCGACCGCGTTCGCACCGCTGGTGGCCCAGCTCACCGACCGCGCCGGCATGATGGTGAGCCCCAAGGCCGTAGCGGCCGCAGGCGACCAGTTCGCGGCCAAGCCCGTGTGCGCAGGTCCCTTCCGCTTCGTCGAGCGCATCGCGCAGGACCGCATCGTGCTCGAGAAATTTCCGCAATACTGGAACGTCGCCAACGTGCATGTGGACCGCGTGATCTACCAGCCGATCCCGGACAGCTCGGTGCGCTTCGCCAATCTGCAGGCGGGTGCGCTCGACATGATCGAGCGCCTGCAGCCGACCGACCTGCCGGCCGCACGCCGCAACACGCGCCTGCGCGTGGTGCCGATTTCCGAACTCGGCTACCAGGGCATTACGATCAACACCGGCAACGGCGAGCGCGCCAAATCGCCGATCGGCTCGGACCCACGCGTGCGCGAGGCGTTCGACCTTGCCATCGACCGCGCCGTGATCAACCAGGTCGTCTATAACGGCGAGTTCACGCCGACCGCACAGGCGGTTCCGCCCTCGAGCCCGTTCCATAACAAGGACCTCAAAGCGTCGACGCGCAATCTCGACCGCGCCAAGGCGCTGATGGCGCAGACGGGCTTGCGTCAGCCGGTCGTGGTCAATCTCACCACGCCGCCCAATCCCGACCTGCGCCAAGTGGCGGAGATCGTGCAGGCCATGACCAAAGAAGCGGGCTTCGACGTGCGCATCAACGTGATGGAGTTCGCAAGCTCGCTCAACGCCGCCGAGCGCGGCGAGTTCGAAGCCTATCTGCTCGCGTGGAGCGGCCGCCCCGATCCGGACGGCAATCTCTACGTCTTCATCACCAAGGACGGGCCGCAGAACTACGGCAAGTATCTGAACCCGGAAGTGGACCGGCTCATGGACGAGCAACGCACCATCGCCGACCCCGCCCAGCGCATGGCCGTGCTCCAGAAGATTTCGACGATCACGGCTGCCGACCGGCCGATTCTCTATATGTGGCATCGCACGAACTTCCTCGCGCACGGGCAGCGTCTCACCGGCTTCGTGCCGGTGACCGACGGGCTCATCCGCCTGCAGGGCGTGCGGCTCGCCGCAAACTAAGGCCGACCTATGTTCGCTTTCCTCGCCCGCCGTCTCGCCAGCATCGTGCCGACCTTGATCGTCGTCTCGATGCTGGTGTTCGGTCTGCAATTGCTGCTGCCCGGCGACCCTGCGTCGATGCTGGCGGGCGAGGATCGCGACGAACAATCCTTGGCCGAAATCCGCGCCTATTACGGGCTCGACCAGCCGATCCATGTGCAGTATCTGCGCTGGATCGGCGGCGTGCTGCAGGGCGATTTCGGCACGTCGTTGCGCATCGGCCAGCCGGTGCTGGAATTGGTTCTCGCCAAGCTTCCCGTCACGCTGCAGTTGGGCGGCATGGCGTTTTTGATCGCGTGCCTGATCGGCATTCCGATGGGCGTGCTCTCGGCCGTGCGCAAAGATTCGTTTTGGGACTACGCCGCCAACGCGATTGCGTTGTGGGGGCTTTCGACGCCGAATTTTTGGCTCGGCATCATGCTCATTCTATTGGTGTCGGTCGAACTCGGGTGGCTGCCGCCGTCCGGCTATGTGAGCCCGTTCGAAGACTGGAAGCAGAGCCTTGCCACCACGATCATGCCGGCCTTCGTGCTCGGCAATTCGATCGCGGCAGTATTCATGCGCCATACGCGCGCCGCCATGCTGCAGGCGCTGAACCAAGACTATGTGCGCACCGCGCGCGCCAAGGGCCTCAGCGAAAAAGTCGTGATCAACAAACACGCGCTTCGCAACGCGCTGGTCCCCGTGGTGACCCTGGGTGCGCTCGAGCTTGGCGCGCTGTTTTCGGGGGCCGTGCTTACCGAGCAGGTTTTCACCATCCCAGGCTTCGGCAAGCTTGTGGTCGATGCGGTGTTCAACCGCGACTATCTGGTCGTGCAGGGCGTGGTGCTCGTCACAGCCACGGCCTATGTCGGCTTCAATCTTTTGGCCGACATCGCCTATTTCCTCATCAATCCGCGGCTGCGCCAGCAATGACAAGTGTTGCCCAAACGATCGAAAGTCCCGGACGGCGCGCACTTCGCCGCTTGCTGCGCCGGCCGGCCGCGATGTTCGGGCTTGCGATCGTCACTCTTTTTGTCGTGGCGGCCCTCCTCGCCCCGATTGTCGCACCCGCCGATCCGATCGCAACGAACTGGGGGGCGATCCGCAAAGCACCAAGCGCGCTTTATTGGTTCGGCACCGACGAGAACGGCCGCGATCTTCTGTCACGCGTTATCTACGGCGCGCGCGCCTCGCTGCAAGCCGGCGTGATTTCGGTCGCGATTTCGATCGCGGTCGGGCTGCCGCTGGGTCTGCTCGCGGGTTATGTCGGCGGCTGGATCGATGCGGTCATCAGCCGTATCACCGACGCGATGCTGGCCTGCCCGTTCCTGATCCTTGCCATCGCCCTGGCGGCGTTTTTGGGCCCGAGCCTCACAAATGCGATGATCGCGATCGGCATTTCGGCCACCCCGGCCTTCATCCGCCTCACGCGCGGGGCCACGCTTAACGCCAAGGTCGACGACTATATCGAGGCGGCCCGCGCGGTCGGCAATCCGCATTGGCGCATTGCGGCTGTGCACCTGCTGCCGAACATCCTGCCAGCCTTGATGGTGCAGGCGACCTTGGCGCTTGCAGCGGCGATCATCGCCGAGGCGAGCCTGTCGTTTTTGGGCCTTGGCCAGCAGCCACCGGCCCCCAGCTGGGGATCGATGCTGAACAATGCCCAGCGTTTCATCACCCAAGCGCCCTGGATGGCGCTGTTCCCAGGAGCCGCCATTTTCCTCGTAGTTTTGGCCTTCAATCTGCTCGGCGACGGCCTGCGCGACGCGCTCGATCCCCGCCACAGATAGGCACGGCACCGTTTTTGCTGTGCTTTGCCCCTCGCAATCTCGGAGGGGTTCCATGAAGTTTCTTTCTTTGGCAATCGCAGCGGCCGGTTTGGCGCTTGCGGCACCGGTCGCCCACGCGCAAGGCACCTTGCGCATCGGCATGACCGCGTCGGACATACCGCTCACCACCGGCCAGACCGACCAGGGCGGGGAAGGCATGCGCTTTCTCGGCTACACGGTCTACGACGCGCTGATCAATTGGGACCTCTCGAAGTCCGACCAGCCTTCGGGCCTCGTCCCCGGCCTTGCCACGAGTTGGTCGGTCGACGCGACCGACAAGAACAAATGGACGTTCAGAATCCGCCCCGGCGTCAAATTCCACGACGGTTCGGATTTCGACGCCGAAGCCGCCGTCTGGAACTTCGAAAAGCTCTTGAACCAGCAGGCCCCGCAATTCGATCCGCGCCAGTCGGCGCAAGGGCGCAGCCGCATCCCGGCCGTCGCCGCGACCAAAGCGGTCGACAAGCTCACGCTCGAAATCACGACGCGCAGCCCCGACGCCACGCTGCCCTACCAGATCGCCTGGATCATGTTCTCGAGCCCGGCGCAGTGGGAGAAGTCCGGCAAGAGCTGGGAGAATTTCGCGCGCACGCCGTCGGGCACGGGCCCGTGGAAGCTCGCCAATTTCGTGCCGCGCGAGCGTGCCGAACTCGTCCCCAATGCCGAATACTGGGACAAAGCGCGCGTGCCGAAGCTCGACCGGCTCGTGCTGATCCCGCTGCCCGAGGCCAGTGCGCGCACCGCCGCGTTGCGCTCGGGCCAGGTCGACTGGATCGAAGCGCCCTCGCCCGACGCGCTCGCCTCGCTGCGCCAGGCCGGCATGCGGATCGTGACCAACGCCTATCCGCATAACTGGACCTGGCACTTGAGCCGCGTGGAAGGCAGCCCGTGGAACGACATCCGCGTGCGCCAAGCCGCCAACCTTGCGATCGACCGCGAGGGCATCAAGGAGCTGCTGGGCGGCATGGCGATCCCGGCCCAGGGCTTCTTCCCGCCGGGCCATCAATGGTTCGGTTCGCCGAAATTCAAGCTGCGCCGCGACCTCACGGAAGCGCGCAAGCTGATGGCGGAAGCGGGCTACGGGCCGAGCCGCAAGCTTGCGACCAAGATCCTGATCGCCCCCTCGGGCTCGGGCCAGATGCAACCGCTGCCGATGAACGAATATGTGCAGCAGAACCTCGCCGACATCGGCATCGACATCACGTTCGAGGTCGTGGACTGGAACACGCTCATCAATATCTGGCGGGCGGGCGCCAAACACGAATCGTCGCGCGGTGCCACGGGCATGAACTACACCTACTTCATCCAAGACCCGTTCACCGGCCTCATCCGCCATCTGCAGAGCACGCTGCATCCGCCGGCCGGCACCAATTGGGGCCTCTACGCGGATCCCGCGATGGACGCTTTGTTCGAGAAGGTGCGCAATACCTTCGATCCCGCCGAGCAGACCAAAGTGCTGCAGGAAATCCACGAGAAATACGTGGACGAAGCTTTGTTCCTGATGGTCACGCACGACGTCAACCCGCGCGCGATGACGGCGCGCGTGCAAGGCTTCGTGCAGGCGCAGAACTGGTTCCAGGATTTCTCGTCCATCACCATGGCGCGCTGAAGCCCTGGTTTTCCACAAACCCCCGTCCGCCGAACCAGGCGGGCGGGGGTTTTTCTTTGGCGCGGCGTTCTGACGCAGACCGCCGAAGCCCCCTCTACTTCTCCACGGATTGGGCGTAAATTGTCCGGTAAGGCGTACAATGCGCCGTCCGTGGGTGGGAGAGACCGATGAAGTCGATTGTGCGCGCCGCTCTGGCGTTTAGCCTGGTTCTTTTGGCCGCTTGCGATCCGGACGGCAAACCTGCCGTGTCGCTGCAACAAGCAAGGACGATCGCAGCCGAATTCCAGGGCCAGAGCTTCCAGCCGCCGCCGCGCACGATCTCCGACATCGCGGCCATTCTCGACCAGCAGAAGCCGGACCCCGCCAAGGTCGCCGCGGCACTCGCCAAAGCCGACGCGCAGCCCGCACCCGCCTTGCAAGGTGCCGAGCTGGCGGCGTTCCTCTACGAACGTGCGCTGGCGGCAGGCGAGTTGGGCCGCATCCAGCAGCGCCTGGCCGATCTGCGCCAAGCCAACGAACTGGCGCGCGCCGCAAATGTCGGCGGCCAGATCCTGCAGCGCTATCTGCAGCAATTGGCCCAGGCCGAAGCCGCCTCGGGCAATGTCGCGGCCGCCATCAAAATGACCGAAACGCGCGTCGCGGAGGCCAACAATCCGGTCCAGCGTTTCAACGCGACCAGCGGTCTCGTCGGCTGGAGCGTCAATCGCGGCGATCTTGTGCGGGCCACGGCCGAGCTCAAGAAATTGGAAGACGGGCTGATCGAGATCCGCCAGAACTCGCGCATGCCGCAGCAGACGCTGTGGGACGTGCAGGGCGTTGTCTATCGCGCGCGCGGCCTCGTGGCGATGGAAAGCGGGCGCTATGCGGAAGCCGAAACGCTGCTGCGTTCGGCCATCGCCGAAAATGCGCGCCTCCTCGCCAACGAACGCAGCGTGACCGCGCAGTGGAACGCGCCGCCGGGCGCACTTTCGGATCGCGCGCTGTTCTTTTCGCAGAATCTCGCGAGTGCGATCATGCGCCAGGGCCGCTACGTGGAGGCCGAGGTCGAGATCCGCCGCGTGTTGCTGGCGCGCCTGCAGCGCCAAGGCCGCTATTCGGTCGAAACGCTGCAGACGGTGCAGCTGCTCGCCGACAATCTGATGGAACAAGGCCGCATCGCCGAGGCCGAGCGCCTGGCGCGCGTGACGTTCGATTCCTACGAGACCATGAAGCTCGATCCGAATTTCGGCGGCTATGCGCGCGCGATGAGCCTCGTGGCGCGCGCCCAAATGTTGCACGGCGACGCGCCCGCTGCTTTGCGCACCTTTGCCGATCTGCGCGCGCGCATGGGCAACAACCGCCAGGCGCGCGCGCGCAATTTCGACGCGAACCTCACCTGGGGCATGGCGTCGCTTGCGGGCGGCGATGCGGCCGAGGCCGCGCGCGTGTTCGCGAACATCGTCGAACGGCGCTTGGCTTCGCTCGGCGAACGCAATTGGGACACGGCCATGGCGCGCGCCCTGCTGGGTGCCGCCAAAAACGCGACCGGCGACGTTGCGGGCGCACTCGCCGAATTCGACGCGGCCGCCCCCATCCTGCTGCAGAGCTCGCGCCAGTCGGACGACGAAGAGCAAGGCTCGGCCGGGCGCGACGCGCAATTGCGCATGGCCTTCGAAGGCATGATGGCTGCCCTCGCGGCCTCGAACCGACCCAATGCGGCCGAAGACGCGTTCCGCATCGCCGACGCCGTACGCGGCCAAGGCGTGCAGCGCGCCCTTGCGCAATCCTCGGCGCGCGCGGCCGCGAGCGACCCCGCTCTGACCGAGTTCGTGCGCCAAGAGCAGGATACGCAAAAGCAGGTCGGCGCCTTGCAGGGCCTGCTCACGAATATTCTGTCCGCCCCCGAGCGCGACGACGCTTCCGTGCGCGCACTGCGCGTGCAGATCGACAATCTGCGAGCCGCACGTGCTGCGATCCGCCAGGAAATCGAGCGGCGCTTTCCCGACTACGCGAACCTGATCGATCCGCGCCCCGCCACGGTCGAGCAGACGCGCCGCAGTTTGCGCGGCGGCGAGGCGCTGATCGCAACCTATGTGGGGCAAACGCAAAGCTTCGTGTGGGCCGTGCCGCAGACGGGGCCGGTTGCGTTCGCGGGCGTCAAACTCGGCCGCCACGAAATCGGCGAAACGGTCGCCACGTTGCGAAAAGCGCTCGATCCCAACGCCGCTTCGCTTGGCGATATTCCGACGTTCGACGTGGCCCTTGCGGGCAAACTCTACGACGCCTTGCTGAAACCGGTCGAAGCGGGATTCGCCAACGCCGCGTCGCTGCTTGTGGTGCCGCACGACGCGCTCGGCCAATTGCCGTTCGGCGTGCTGGTCACGGCACCCGTTCAGCTGGCCGCCGAGCGCGACGGCGAGGCGCTGTTCTCGGCCTACAAGCCCGTCCCTTTCCTGATCCGCAAGGCGGCGATCACGCAGCTGCCGTCGGTGGCGTCGCTTGCCACATTGCGCAGCCTGCCGCCCGCGCCCGCCAATCGGCGCGCCTTCATCGGCTTCGGCGATCCGTGGTTCAGCGCCGAGCAGATGGTCGAAGCGCGCACCGAAGCGGCTGCGGCCACGCAAACCGCAAGCCTGGCCACCCGCGGTGCGGCGAATCGGCTGCAGACGCGCGGGCTGCCGCTCCTGCGCCGTTCGGCCCCGGCCACGACTGGTATCGACAGTGCGGAGCTTGCCAATCTGCCGCGCCTGCCCGACACGGCCGACGAGGTGCGCGGCATTGCGCTTGCCCTCAATGCGGCCCCGTCGGACCTGTATCTTGGCGCTGCCGCCAACGAGAGAAACGTCAAGACCGTCGATCTTTCGAACCGGCGCGTCGTGATGTTCGCCACGCACGGGCTCATTCCGGGCGACCTCAACGGCCTGTTGCAGCCGGCCTTGGCGCTGTCCGCACCCAACGTTGCCGACATCGACGGCGACGGGCTGCTCACGCTCGACGAGGTTTTGGGCCTCAAGCTCAACGCCGATTGGGTGGTGCTCTCGGCCTGCAACACGGCGACCGGCGACGGTGCTGGAGCCGAAGCGGTCTCGGGCCTCGGCCGCGCGTTTTTCTATGCGGGGACGCGTGCCCTTCTCGTATCGAACTGGCCGGTCGAGACCACGAGTGCGCGCGCACTCACGACCGATCTGTTCGCCCGCCAAGCACGCGACGCGAATCTGGCGCGCGCCGCCGCCTTGCAGCAGGCGATGCTGGGGCTGCTCGACGGACAGGGCTTCGTCGATCCCGCCAGCCGCCAGACCGTGTTTGCCTACAGCCACCCGATCTTTTGGGCGCCGTTCAGCCTCGTGGGCGACGGCGGCGGCAATACCCGCAGCATCGCCGAAGCGAAGTGACGTTCGTCACAACGTTTGGGCGCGTGCGCATGCTAGGATCGTATTGTTCGTCAGAAGGAGGGGCTGGTTCGATGGTCGTACGTCTTGTCTTTGCGTTTTTTGCTCTTGCCGCAATGCCGGCCCTTGCAGCCGATCCCGTTGCCATCGTCGAGGAAGCCAAAGGCCGCAATCTCGACGTCGATTTCATGGACTATCTCGAAGCCGGACGCGTAGTGAAGCTTGGGCCCGGCGACGAGCTCGTGGTGGGCTATCTCGCCTCGTGCTGGCGCGAGACGATCAAAGGCGGCACCGTCACGATCGGCGCCGAACAGTCGGCCGTCGCGGGCGGCACGGTGCGGCGCGAGAAGGTCGCGTGTTCGGGCACCAAGATGCAGCTCACGAGCGACCAAGCCGCAAAATCCGGCGTGATGGTGTTTCGCGCACCCCCGCGCCCGACGGCCGCGACGGCAAGCGCGCCGCAGCCCACACAGACGATCTACGGCTTGTCGCCCGTACTCGACGTCAAGGGCGGCGGCCAGATCACGATCGCGCGCCTCGACCAAACGGAAGCGCCCGTCACGCTCGACATCCCGGCCCAGCAATTGATGCGCGGCAGCTTCTTCGACATGGCCAAGGCCGACCGCGCGCTTGTGGCGGGCGGCATCTACCGTATTTCGGTTGGCAGCGCTGCCGATTCGCGGCAGATCGTGTTCAAGGTCGATGCCGAGGCCAAACCCGGTGCAGCCCCGATGCTGAGCCGCTTGCTGCGGCTCTAGATGAAAGCATCCCAGCGCGATCGGTTGGCGGGTCTGCTGGCTGTTTTGTTGGGGGCGGCCGCCATCGCGTCGCCGCTGGCCGATGGGGTGCGCGGCCTGTCCGTCGATTTGGCGTTCGCGCTGCGCCACGCCGCATTCGGTGCGCGCCATACAGCTGCGCAGTCGCCGAGCGTCGTGATCGCGATCGACGAAGAGACCTACCGCACGCCGCCTTTTGCCGGCACGCCGCAAGTGCTGTGGACGCGCGAGATCGCCCCTGTGCTTGGCGCCGTACTCGAGGGTGGGGCCAGCGTCGTGGCGTTCGACGTGATTTTCCCGACCTCGGTCGAGCGCTATCTGCCGGGCTTCGACCGCGATTTTCTGCGAGCCTTGCGTGCCGGATCGCGCGACGGGCGCGTGATCCTCGGCAAGGTGCAGCACGGAGCATCGCCGATCGTGCCGTTCCAGGGCCAGAGTTTTGCCGTGGGCCACGACGCCAATATCCGCGCCACTAACCTGTTTCGCGATACCGACGAAACAATTCGCCGCGCGCCCTTGTTTTTCGACGTGGCCGAGGGCGCCACGATGCGCCTCGAAACGTCGTTGGGGCTCGAGGCAGCTGCACGCGCACTCGGCAAAACCCCTGAGAAGCGCAGCGACGGCGTGTGGCTTGCGGACAAGCGCATCCCCGGTTCGGCCAACAACGCAATGCCGATCGATTTCGAAGGCGGCGGGGCCGATATCCCCGCCTTTTCGCTGGCCGATCTGCGCGCGTGCGTCGAAAAGGGCGACGACGCGTTTTTCAAAGCGCATTTCAAGGACAAGATCGTGTTCGTCGGCACCGTACTCGATGTCGAAGACCGCAAGATCACGTCGCGTCGCTTCATGACCGGTCCCGAAGGGGCCGCTGCCGCCCCGCGCTGCGCACTGGCACCGCGTACCGATATTGTGCGCGACGATGTGGTGCGCGACGCGATCCCCGGCGTGTTCGTGCATGCGAGCTTCGCCAACAATCTGGAGCGCGGCGGCGGCCTTTTCGAACTCGGGCGCGCGGGCGAGGCGGCGGCAAGTGCGTTGCTGCTTGCTGTAACAGCCGCCTTGGCGCTGAGCCTGCCGGCGGCACTTGCGGCAGCTGCATTCGCTTGCCTCGGACTTGTCTGGACGGCAATCAGCGTTGGCGCCCTGCAGGCCGGGCTCGTCTGGCCGTTTTTGACGGCCCTGCTGGCCGCCGCCGCCGCCGGTGCGGGGCTGATGGGCTATCGCTTTGCGGTCGCCGACAAGGACAAGCGCCTGTTGCGCAAAAGCTTCGGGCTTTATCTGGCACCCGCCATGGTCGACCGGCTCGTGAATGCGCAAACGCCGCCGCAATTGGGCGGGGAAGAGCGCGTCGTCACGGTGATGTTCTCCGACGTTGCGGGCTTCACGGCCCTGTCGGAGGGCCTCACGCCGCCGCAGCTTGTGCAGGTGATGAACGCGTATCTATCGGCGATGACCGATATCGTCGAAGCCCATGGCGGCTTCGTCGACAAATACATCGGCGATGCGATCGTGGCCGTGTTCGGGGCACCGCTCGAAGATGCCGCCCACGCGCGCAACGCCGTTGCCGCCGCCCTTGTCTGTGCCGCCAAGCTCGACGCGCTGAACGACGATGCCGCGCGGCCGTTTCTGGGGCACCGGCTCAAAGCGCGCATTGGCCTCAATGCAGGGGCAGCGCTTGTCGGCAATATCGGTTCGGCACGGCGCTTCAACTACACGGTCATGGGCGACACGGTGAATCTCGCCTCGCGCCTCGAGGGTGCGAACAAATATTACGGCTCGACGATCATGTGCGCCGACGCAGTCCGCGCCGCCATCGCCGACGATCCGTTCGTGTGGCGCGAGCTCGACCGTATCCAGGTCAAAGGCCGCGCCCAACCCGTGACGATCCTCGAACCGCTGGGCATGGCGGCGACGCTCGCGGCGGATACAAAGCTTCGCGTTGAAGAATTCGCACGTGCCCTTGGCGCCTATCGGGCGCGCGATTTCCAAACCGCCTTGCGGCTCGCAAACGGACCGCTGCTTGCAAAGGACCCCGTCGCGCGCAGCTTCGTCGAACGCGTTGCCGCGTTGAATCCGGCGCAACTGCCGGCCGATTGGGCGGCCGTTACGGCGTTGGACGCGAAATAAGCGCGGCGAGTTCGGGCGCGAGGCCAATGCTCGGCACCGACGGCGCCGGGGCGAATGCGGGCGCTGTTTCGCGCACCATGCGCTCGAGCCTGGCAATGCTCGCCTCGAGCGAACCCAGCAGGCGCACTTTGGTCAAAGGCTGCACGCGCGGCACAAGGCCGGCCAAACCCGCCCCGCCCAGAATCACGATATCGGCCCCGTCTTCTTCGGCGCAGGCCGTCGCGGCCGCCGCCAATTCGCCCAAGGCACGCTCGGGATCGGCCGCAATCTCGGCACCGGTCGCGGCAACCGCCCGCACCCGTGCAAGCTGTGCGGACAGGCCAAGCGTGGCCACGAACTCGGTCAGCATCGGGACCCAGCGCGCCCCGCCGGTGAGGATGCCGACGCGCGATCCCATTTCGACCGCCTCGCGCATCGCGGCTTCCGCCATGCCGATGGCCGGGACCGGCGAGATTTCGCGCAAGGCCTCGATGCCCGGATCGCCGAAACAGGCCAGCAACACGCCCTGATGGTGCGGGCGCCAGAACGCCGAAAACGCATCAAGGGCGGCATGGCCCGCGATCGCGGCGGCCGCCCGCGTGCCGATATAACGTGCGCCGAAGCGGGCCGTAACCGGATCGAATTTTGTGTTGGGCGACGCGCATTTTTGGGCATTCGCCGCCACGAGGTCCGTAATGTCGGGCGAAGTATTCGGATTGATCAGCAAGAGACGCATAAAACTGCCTATTTTTTGGGCGGTGTTGGCGCGGTTTTTCCTTTATCGGCCGAATCGGGCCGATTCGCCAGCCAAAGCGGCACTGGCACCTTGGTTGCAAACCCTTTGCCGGTTCATGTCTTTTTGGAGCACCCCCTATGAAAATCCGGACTTTGATCGGCGCGGCTCTCGGCCTCGGCTTGATGGCCAGTGCTGCCCAGGCGCAGACGACCTTGCGCATCGCCATGACGGCCGCCGATATCCCGCGCACGCTGGGCCAGCCCGACCAGGGCTTTGAAGGCAACCGCTTCACGGGCCTTACGATGTACGACGCGCTGACGGCGTGGGACCTCAGCAGTGCCGACAAGCCCTCGGTGCTGATCCCGGGCCTCGCGAGCGAATGGGCGGTCGATGCCAACGACAAGACCAAGTGGGTCTTCAAGCTGCGCAGCGGCGTGAAGTTCCACGACGGCAGCGCCTTCAATGCCGACGCCGTGGTGTGGAACGTGCGCAAAGTGCTGGACCGCGAAGCGCCGCATTTCGACGCGAGCCAAGTCGGCGTGACGGCGAGCCGCATGCCCACCTTGCGCACCGCGCGCAAGATCGACGACCTCACGGTCGAACTCACCACGAGCGAGCCCGACTCGTTCCTGCCCATCAACTTGACCAACCTCTTCATGGCGAGCCCCGCACACTGGGCCGCGAAGCTGGCCGCCGTACCCGCCAGCGTGACCGAAGCCCCGGCCCGCTCGGCCGCGGCGTGGACCGCGTTTGCGGCCGACGCTTCGGGCACCGGCCCGTGGAAGATGGTGCGCTTCGTGCCGCGCGAGCGGCTTGAGCTTGCCAAGAACGACGCCTATTGGAACACGGCGCGCGTGCCGAAGATCGACCGCATGGTGCTGCTGCCGATCCCGGACGCCAATGCGCGCACGGCAGCGTTGCTGTCGAACCAGGTCGATTGGGCCGAGGCACCTGCCCCGGACGCCGTACCGCAGATCCGCAGTCGCGGCTTCCAGCTCTTCGCCAACCAGCAGCCGCATGTGTGGCCGTGGCAGTTCTCGTTCGTCGAAGGCTCGCCGTGGCTCGACAAGCGCGTGCGCCAGGCCGCCAATCTGTGCGTGAACCGCACCGACATGAAGCAGCTCTTGAATGGCCTGATGGCCGAAGCGGTGGGTTCGGTGCCGCCGGGCCATCCGTGGTGGGGCAATCCCGATTTCAAGATCGGCTACCGCCCCGACGAAGCGCGCCGCATGATGACGGCGGCCGGCCACTCGGCCCAGCGTCCGCTCAAAGTTAAGATCCAGGTCTCGGCCTCGGGCTCGGGCCAGATGCTGCCGCTGCCGATGAACGAATATCTGCAGCAGGCCTTGCGCGAGTGCTTCTTCGACGTCGAGCTCGACGTGATCGAGTGGAACACGCTGTTCACGAACTGGCGCATCGGTGCGAAGGATCCGACGGCGCGGGGCGCCCACGCCGTCAACATCACCTTCGCGGCGATGGATCCGTTCTTCGCGTTCGTGCGCTTCGTCGACAGCAAAATGGCGCCGCCAGTCTCGAACAATTGGGGCTTCGTCAACGATCCGGAATTCGACCGGCTCGTGGCCGCCGCCCGCACCACGTTCGATGCGGCCGCGCGCGACGCCGCCCTTGCGGCTCTTCACAAGCGCATCGTCGACGAGACGGTGTTCTTGTGGGTGGCGCACGATGTGGGTCCGCGCGCGATGAGCCCGCGTGTGCGCGGCTTTGTGCCGCCGCAGAGCTGGTTCGTCGATTTCTCGCCGATCACGATGAACTGAAGGGTTCCGACCGGGCGGGCTCACGCGCCCGTCCGGTCGATCCCGTACGAAGATGCTCGAATATCTCCTCAAACGAATTCTCTACGCTGTCCCCATCGCACTGGGCGTGAGCCTCGTGTGTTTTTTGCTTGTGCATATCGCACCGGGCGATCCTTTGGTGTCGGTGCTGCCTGCCGACGCCTCGCAGGAAATGCAAGAACAGCTGCGCGCCGCCTACGGCTTCGACAAGCCGCTGCCCGTGCAATTCGGGTTGTGGATCTGGCGCGCCCTTAGCGGCGATCTCGGTTTTTCGATCGCGACCGGCCGGCCCGTGGCGGCCGAAGTCTGGCGCGCCATCGGCAACACTTTCATGCTCGCCGTGTTCGCGGCCGCTTTCGGCTTTCTCGTCGGCGCGTTCCTCGGGTTCGTTGCGGGCTATTATCGCGGCACCTGGGTCGACCGCGCTTCGAGCGCACTCGCCGTCGCCGGCATCTCGCTGCCGCATTACTGGCTTGGCATGGTGCTCGTGATCATCTTCTCGGTGCAGCTCAATTGGCTGCCCGCAACAGGTGCGGGTCCCGGCGGCTCGGCCGATTGGGAATGGGATTGGCAGCATATGCGCCATCTCATTCTGCCCGCCTTGACCATGTCGGTCATTCCGCTCGGCATCGTGGCGCGCTCGGTGCGCGCACTCGTGTCGGACATTCTCTCGCAGGAATTCGTCGACGCACTTCGCGCCAAGGGCCTTTCGGAGCGCGGCATCTTCCTGCACATCCTCAAAAACGCCGCTCCCACGGGCCTCGCCGTGATGGGGCTGCAGCTTGGCTATCTGCTCGGCGGCTCGATCCTGATCGAGACGGTGTTCGCGTGGCCGGGCTCGGGCTTCCTGCTCGGCAACGCGATCCTGCAGCGCGACCTGCCGCTGCTGCAGGGCAACATCCTGGTGCTGGCGATGTTTTTCGTGACCCTCAACCTGCTGGTCGATCTGGTGCAAACCTGGCTCGATCCGCGCATCAAGCGAGGCTGAGATGAGCGCTGCTTCCGCCGCCGCCGCGAACGACGCGGGCCAAGTGCCGGTCGCCTCGCGCGGCTATTGGTCCAACGTTCTGCGGCGCTTGGCACGCGACAAGGTCGCGATGGCGTGTTTGGCCGTGCTCGTGCTGATCCTGCTTGCCGCGATCTTCGCACCGCTCATCGCACCGGGCGATCCCTATCGCGGCTCGATCATCCGGCGCTTGCGCCCCATCGGCACCGAGGGCTATCCGCTCGGCACCGACGAGCTTGGCCGTGACATGCTCACGCGCCTCATCTATGGCGGACGCTTGTCGCTGTTCATGGGCATCGTGCCCGTGCTGAACGCGTTTTTGATCGGCACGTTTCTGGGCGTGGTCGCAGGCTATGTCGGCGGCAAGACCAACATGGCGATCATGCGCACGATCGACGTGTTCTACGCCTTCCCCTCGGTGCTGCTCGCGATCGCGATTTCGGGCGCCCTCGGGGCCGGCATTTTCAATTCGATCGTGTCGCTGACGGTCGTGTTCATCCCGCCCATCGCGCGCGTGGCCGAAAGCGTGACCACGCAAGTGCGCAATCTCGATTTCGTCGATGCGGCACGCGCGAGCGGTGCGGGGGCGCTCACCATCATCCGCGTGCATATTCTCGGCAACGTGCTGGGGCCGGTCTTCGTCTATGCGACGGGCCTCGTGTCGGTGTCGATGATCCTTGCCTCGGGCCTGTCGTTCCTCGGGCTCGGCACCAAGCCGCCCGAGGCCGAATGGGGCCTGATGCTGAACACGCTGCGCACCGCAATCTACGTGCAGCCGGCCGTCGCGGCCTTGCCGGGGGCGATGATCTTCGTGACCTCGATCTGCTTCAATCTGTTTTCGGACGGCTTGCGCTCGGCCATGGACGTGAAACTGTGAGCGCTTCCATTCCCCAGGGCATCGCCGACGAAGATATCGGCGGCCCCGCACAGCCGCTTTTGTCGATCCGCGGCCTCGTCAAACATTTCCCGATCAAAGGCGGCGTGCTCAATCGCACCGTTGCGGTCGTGCAGGCCGTGGACGGCATCGATTTCGACGTCGCCAAGGGCGAAACGCTCGGCATCGTCGGCGAATCGGGCTGCGGCAAATCGACGACCGCGCGCCTGCTCGTGCGACTCATCGACCCCGACGCGGGCGAAGTGCTGTACGACGGCCTCAAGATCGGCTCGCAAGACGGGCTCGATCTGCGCGAGATGCGCCGCCATGTGCAAATGGTGTTTCAGGACAGCTTTGCGTCCCTCAATCCGCGCCTCACGATCGAAGACTCGATCTCGTTCGGACCCAAAGTGCACGGGCTCGGCGCCAAAGAGGCCAAAGCGCGCGCGCGCGAATTGCTTCAGCAAGTCGGGCTCAATCCCAATCTGTTCGTGCGCCGCTATCCGCACGAATTATCGGGCGGCCAGCGCCAGCGCGTGAATATCGCGCGCGCCCTCGCGCTCCGCCCGCGCCTCGTGATTCTCGACGAAGCGGTGTCGGCACTCGACAAATCGGTCGAAGCGCAGGTGCTCAATCTGCTGCAGGATCTGAAGACCGAGCTCGGCCTCACCTACGTATTCATCAGCCACGATCTCAACGTGGTGCGCTACATGTCCGACCGCGTGATGGTCATGTATCTGGGCCGCGTGGCCGAGATCGGTCCGGTCGACGCGATCTACGGCAATCCGCGCCATCCCTATACGAAGGCGCTGTTGTCGGCGATGCCGTCGATGGACCCCGATGCGCGCACGCAAGAAGCGCCCATCGCAGGCGATCCGCCGAACCCGATCAACCCGCCGGCGGGCTGCCGCTTCCACACGCGCTGCCCGTTCTCGGAGCCCGTCTGTGCGGCTAAAGTGCCGGACCTTGCGGCAGTCGCGGGCGACGCCAAACACGCGGTCGCCTGCCACATGAACGTGGCCGGCTCCGACCATAGCCGCACGGCAGGTGCCGCATGACCGCGCCGCTGGTTTCCGTCGAAGGTTTGCGCGTGCTGTTCAAATCGGCCGACCGCACGGTGCATGCGGTCAACGGCGTCGATTTCGCGCTCCAACCCGGCGAAGTGCTGGGGTTGCTCGGCGAGTCCGGCTCGGGCAAATCGGTCACGCTCAAAGCCTTACTGCGTCTTCTGCCTGCGTCGCGCACGACGCTCTCCGGCAAGGTCACGGTCGCGGGCCACGACGTGCTCGCGATGGACGAGCGCGCACTTCGCCGCTATCGCGGCGGCGTGGTGTCGATGATCTTCCAGGAGCCGATGCTGGCCTTCGATCCCGTATTCACGGTAGGCGACCAGATCGCCGAGGCGGTGATGCGCCACGAAGACGTGGGCCGCGAGGCCGGGCGCGCCCGCGCGCTTGAAATGCTCGAGCGCGTGCGCATCCCGTCCGCCAAGCGGCGGCTCGACGCCTATCCGCACGAAATGTCCGGCGGCATGCGCCAGCGCGCGATGATCGCGTTGGCGCTGGCGTGCAAACCGCAATTGCTGCTCGCCGACGAGCCGACGACGGCACTCGACGCGACCGTGCAGATCCAGATCCTGCTGCTGCTGCGCGAACTCCAGAAAGAGTTCGGCATGGCCGTGATTTTCGTCACGCACGATGTCGGCGTTGCGGTCGAAGTCTCTGACCGCATGGCCGTGATGTATGGCGGCCGCATCGTCGAGCGCGGCTCGGCCGCCGACGTGATCCGCCGCACGGCCCATCCCTATCCGCAGGGGCTGCTTGCTTCGACGGTGCATGGGGCGATGCGCGGCACGCGGCTCGAAGCGATTCCGGGGGCACCCCCCGATCTGTCGCGCATGCCCACGGGCTGCGCCTTTGCGCCGCGCTGCCGCTTGGCCGACGAGATGTGCCGCAGCGTTTCGCCGCCGATCGCCGCCCTCGCGCCCGGGCACGAAGCCGAGTGCCATCGGCCGCGCGTGAGCGCCGGCTAGAAAGACCCGGTTAGAAAGACATCGACGGGAACGGCGACGTGACGGCGGTTTGGGGCGCGCTGGTCGTCGGCTGCACCGCACCGCCATTCACTGCGGGCGCAGACGCCCCGCCGACATTGCCGACGGCCGTGACGGCGGGCGGCGGTGCCGTTGTCGGAACGAGCGGCGGCGCACCGGGTCCAGGCGGCGGACCGCCTGAAACGACGATGGCAGGCGGCGGCGGCGCGCCCGGCGATGCGGCGGGCGGCGGCGCACCCGGACCAGCTGCGGCCGGCGGTGGCGGCGGCGCCGAGACAACGCCAACGGGCGAAACCGCCGGACCGCCCTCGCCGCCTTCGGCTTGGCCGCCAGGACCGGCCGGCGCACCGGGACCGCCGCCAATAAGCGGGCCGGGCCCGCCGGTCAGCAACGCAACCGTATCGGAAACGACCGCTGTCGCACCCGGCGGCGGCGGCAGCGCAGCTGCGCCCTGAATCTGCGAAATCGGCGCAGCATCGGTGAGCGCGCTCGAAACCGTGGTGCCACCCACGCCCGCACCGGGCACTGGCGTCGTATTGTTGGTAGGCGGCGGCGCTGCGGCGGTATACGTGACGCCGTTGACGACAAAGGTACCGGTGGTCACTGTCACGGTGCCGAGCAGGATGCCGTCGAGCGTACCAGTGCTCCCCGACAGCGCGAGATTGCCGCCGACATTGTTGCCCGATTCGGTCAGCGTCATTGCGTAGGCGCCCGCGAGCGTGAGGGTAGCGTTGCCCGTCGTGGTGATCGCCGTGCTGCCCACCTGCGAAAGCGTGCCGCCGGTGACCGACACGTTCAGCACGCCGTTCGACGCGATATTGCCGAACAGCGTGTTGCCCGTGTTGGCGATCGAAATGTCGCCGGACGGGTTCGACGCGACGATGGGACCGACAAACGCGTTGGCGGCGTTCGTCAGCGCGATATTTCCAGTATCGACGATAAGGTTCGTCGCACCGCCCGTCGAGATCGCACCGACCTGGCTGATGCCGCCGTTGGTGATGTTGATATCGAGCTGGCCGCTCGAAGAAATGCTGCCGACTAGCATCGGCCCGAGTTGGTCCCAGGAGATGTCGTGCGCACCGCCCGACGTGGCGAGCGACACCGAGCCCGCAACGACGTTCAGGTGGTTCGACAGCACGATCGCGCCGCCATTAGCCGCCGCATTCAGATTGCCGTTCGCCGTAACCGGGCTACCATGCGTAATGCCGCCGCTTGTAGCGTTCAGAATCACGTTGCCGGCCGAATTGATGCTGCCGAGCGCAAGCGAGCTCGCCGTGAGCAGGATCGACCCGCCGCCCGCACTTGTGGCGGCGACCTGGCCGCTGAACGTGTTGGGGGCGGCCGACATGTCGAGCGTGCCGTTCTGCGCGGTGAGGTTCGTGACACCACCGACCGAGATGACGCCGGCCCCCGTCTGCGTGAGGCCGTTGAGCGCGACCCAGGTGAGCCCGCCCGGCGTGGAGATGCCGTTGACGGTGCCGACGCCGTCGGTCAGCGCGTTGGAACTCGAGCCGCCACCCGCACCCGTATAAAGAACGATTGCGCCGGAGCCCGATCCGGCGGTCACGTCGGCGGCGACGTTCGTGATGTTGTTGTAGCCGGAGCCCGCCCGATTGACCGCAAAGTCGCCGGCCCCGCGCAACACCAGATTGGCCGCCGTTATCGTACTGCCGGCCGCCTGGGTGACGCCGTTGGTGTTGGCGTAGAGGGTGAGCGTTCTGACGGCCCCCAGCGTCACGTCGCCGGTGAGTGCGATCGAAGCGCCGCGCAAACCCAAATCCGTCCCGGTGGCCGTACTGACGCCGCCCGCACCGACCTCGATCGCACCCGCAGTCGGGTCGCCGACGACGAGCAAGGCGGCATCGACGAAACTCATGTCGCTGGGCAATTGCTGCGTGCCCGCACCGCCGCCGATGCCGATCGTGGTGCCCGAATTGACGGGCCGGATCAGAACTTGCCCGTCGGTTTCGATGCCGAGCGTCGCCGCGCTCATCGACACCGTATCGGCGATGATATTGATATTGCCGGCCGAGGCGGGGTCGCCGATCGTCGAACTGGTGCCGGTTGCGGCAATGCCGAAGCCGCTGCCCGTGCCGACGCCGGTCATGGTCAGTTGGCCGTCGTCCGAATGCGTGTTGGCGCCGCTGTCGAAGCGGATGCCGTCGCCGCTTGTCGCGCCAGTGCCGCCCGTGCCGGTCAACGTCACATTGAAACCGGTCCCCCAGATCGTCGCACCCGCACCGGTCAGGTAAATGCCGTGGTTGTTCGTGCCCGTTCCCGGGCCGCCGGTGCCGGTGACGCTAAGCGTGCCGCCAGCGGCACTGGTCGCGACGATGCTGCCGCCGGTGCCGATCATCACGCCGTAGCGCCCATTGCCGCTGGTCGCACCCGCCGTTCCGGTCACGGAGACGTTGCCGGTCCCCGTGGATTGGATGGCGCCGAGGCCGGACTGGCCCGCGACATTGACGCCCCAGCTTTCGAAGCCGCCGCCGCTGCCGAGGCCGCCATTGCCGATGACCGTGAGATTGCCGTCGGTGGTCGAGATCAGGGTTGTACCGCCGCCCTGCACGCTCACGCCGAAACTGCCGCCGGCACCGCCCGCACCGGAGACATCGACCGCACCCGCCCCCGTCGCGCGGATTTGGCCTGTGGCCAGGGCCACGCCCGAATTGTTGTTGCCGCCGCCGGTGCTGCCATAGCCGCTGACGGTCAAAGCGCCGTTCTGCGTCTGGGCATAGGCGCTACCCGCATAGAACTCGACACCGGCACTGCCGCCGCCGGGTGCGGTGCCGCCATGCCCCATAATGTCCAGCGTGCCGATGCCGGATGTGAGCACGCCCGCGCCGTTGCGGATCGTCACGCCGTGGAACGAACCCGAATTGCCGCCACGGCCGCGAATGTCGATATTGCCGCCGCCGGCATCGACGGTGATGGCGCCGTCGATGCGTACGCCGTGGAAACCGCCGGTCGCCGTCCCGACATTCACGTCGCCGCCCGGCGCATGGCCGTACATCACGATGTCGCCGCCATTCGTCGCGATATTCGCGGTTACGGCAATACCACGGTCCGAAATTGCGCTGAAATTGCCGTTCGACAGCGTGACGTTGCCGGAAATCTCGATGGTGCTCATGACGCCTGTCGCGGTCAGCGCGACCTGCCTGCCCGCGGCCATGGCGAACGACGTGTTGACGGTGAGAGCGCCGACGGCCGATGCCGTCAAGTCCCCGGTCACGCTCAGATCGTAAAGGTCGAGATACCCAGTCGATGAAACGTTGAGATTTTGGTTCGCCGCTGTGTTACGGAAATTGACGTTGCTAGTCGATCCCGTGGCGTTGATGGTCGTATTCCCGCCGATCGAATTGCTGGCGTTGCTGAGATTGATGGAGCCCGTCGCGGTGACGTCGAGCGCGCCGCCCGTCGTCAGCAACGTGTTCGCGATCGACACGTCGCGGTCGGACACCAGCGTCAAAGTGCCCGTCCCGGCCGTGATCGTCGAACCCGTTCCGCCTTCGATGCCCGTCCCCGACAGGGCCGAGCCCTGCAGCGTCAGCGTGCCGCTGCCGCCGGTCGAAACGCTGCCGCCGAAGAGATAGACGGCCGTTGCAGTCGGCGCCGTGCCGTTGAGCGTCACGTTCCCGGTCGCGGATGCAACCGACCCGCCCGCATCGACATAGATGCCGTGGGCATCCGAAGAACTGTTGGCGCCGCCCCAGCCCGTCAACGTCACAGTGCCGGACGAGGATTGGACTGTGCTGTTCTGCAGCACGATGCCGAGCTGGCCGGTCGCGGTTCCGTCGCCGCCCCGCCCTTGCATCGCAATGGCTCCCGTCGTCGTTTGAACCGAGCCGCCGTTGATCATCGCGATCCCGTGCTGCCCGGAGCCGGCGTCGGTCGAGCCTTTTCCGACGATGCTGATCGCGCCCGCACCGGCGGAAACCACGGCCGAAGCCCCGTCGATTCGCACGCCCCACGCCGTGCCCGCCGATGAGCCGGCGGAATTGCTGCCGCCTGGCGCGTTGCCCCAGATCGTTATGGCGCCGCCGTTGGACGACAATCCGGCATTGTCGAACCAAGCCGTTTCGAACGCGGCGATGGACATGGCGGCGCCGCCGGTATTGGTTTTCGCGACGTTTGCCTGGATCAGAACGTTGCCGCTTGTGCCTGTCAGATCGAAATTCTGGCTCCCGACGCGCGCCAAAGTCTGCACCGCGCTGACGACGACGGTCGATCCGGTCGCGGCGAAATCGCCGGTGAACGTATTCGCGGCCGACAGGCCGACCGTGCCCGAACCGCCGTCGAATGTCACGCTGCCGCCGCCCGCGCTTTGCGTGAGGCTGCCAGACTGCGAAATTCCCGAACCGCTCGTTACCGCGAGCGTGCCCGTGCCGATGGCCGAACTCGCCAGGTCCAACGCTGCAGTCGTGGATACGGCAACGCTGCCGGTGCTGCCGGTCCGCGCCAGCGACAGCATGCCGAAACTGTTGCCGCCGTTCGTGAGCGTGACAGCGCCGCTGCCGGTACCGCCCAGGGCCAGATTGCCGTTGGTGCCGGTGATCGCGGCAGATTGCGTGACCGTGCCGCCGGATTCGAGCGACAGCGTATGCGTGCTCAACGCGACGGCACCGGCGATCGAGATCGCCGCAGTGCCGCCAACCACCGTGAACTGGTTGGCGAGCGTGTGGGCGCCCATCGTGATGGTGCCGGATTGCGTCGGGGAGCCGACGACGATCCCGCCATAGGACGAAGCGGCCGAAAGAAGGTCGGACGCGAACTCGAGCCCTGCACCCGCGGTTGCCGCGAAAATCGGGGTCGCATCGGTATGGGTTCGAACCGTGAAATTGCCCGTCCCGGCTTGGTGCGGAAGCGCCACGGACGCCGTACCGGCGATGGCCCCGTCGCTGCGCAGCGTCAGATTGCCGGTATAAGCCGCGTTGCCGAGCGTCACAGCGCCTGAAAACAGGAAGCCGCCGCCGGTGGTCGTGCCCGGGATCGCGACCATTTGGATCGCCCCCGAGCCGGTCGAAGAGACCGTGGCCCCGTCGATCGCCATGCCGTCGCCGTTCCCGCCGCCGCGGCCGACCATGTTGATCGCGCCCGTCCCGCTGGTCGAAACGGTCGCACCGGAATACATCTGGATTCCGTATTGGCTGCCGCCCGTGTCGCCGCCGCGACCGGCAATCGCGATATTGCCGTTGGCGCCGGCCGTCACCTGAATCGCCGCGCCGATGGCAACGCCGACAAAAGTGCCCGTCGCCGCACCGAAGGTCGGCGTCGGGTTGGTGAAGGGACTGGTCCACGGCCCGACATTGCCGCCCATCATCACGATGTCGCCGCCCGCCGTCGTCACGTTTCCGAGCAGTGCAATGCCCTTGGCGGATGTGAGCGATATGGCGCCGGCCCCGGCAGTCGTCAGCGCGTAGTTGACGGTCAGATTTCCGCCGGTCGTGAGCGACAGCGACTGGCCGCTCGCTGCCGTAAAGGCGGCCCCGGTCGTGATGGTGCCTGTCTGCGACGCGTCGCCGATCGCAAGCGTGGCGAAATTGCCGGCGAACGCGTTGACGATGGTCGAGGTCAGCTGTAGGCCCCCGCCGGAGCCGTAGAACACGAGGTTCGTCGGCGCCGTGTCGGTGCGGAAGGTCAATGTGCCGGTGCCCGACTGATGCAAGATCGTGTTGGCGCCGGTGTAGGTCAGTGAATTCGCTTGGATGGTCAAATTGCCGGTCATCGCCGCGTCGCCGAGCGTGACCGTCCCGCTGGCATTCGAAATGAGGATCCCAGGACCCTCGGTTCCCGCGATTCCGCGCAGCGTGATGTTGCCTGAGCCGGTCGTCTTGACGGTCGCACCGGTAAGCCAAAGCCCCTTTGAGGAACCGGCGAAAGCGGCGTCGTTGACGTAAGCTGTACCACCCGTCCCGGTCAGCGCGATGTTGCCGGAGACCGTCGAAATTTCAGTCTGCGAAAGGATGGCGGCAAGCCCCGCGCTCGCCCCGACGCCGGGCGTGCCCGCGATGTCGATGGAGCCGGACCCCGTCGCGCGGACTTTCGTGTGGAAAAACACGCCGCCGCCGTTGTTGTCCGACGAGACGCCGGTCCCGCCGCCCGTGCCGACCATCTTGATGTTGCCGTTCGCGGTCGAAACGTCGACCACACCAGTCGCATCGCCGTCGAAGCGAAACCCGCCATGCGAGCCGCCCAAGCCGCCGCCCGCAACGCCGGACGAAAGGCCGCCATGCCCAAAGAGCGTGATCGTGCCCGCGCCAGTTGTCGAAATCGTCGTCGGGGTTGCGGCGGCGGCATAAATCCTGACGCCGTGCTGGTTGGCGCCCGTGTCGCCGCCCTTGCCGGCAATGGCGATATCGCCGCCGCCGGCATTGATGGACACGCCCGCATTGACCTGGACGCCGTCGAAAGTCCCCGACGCCGTGCCGAAAACGGGCGTGTTTGTCTCGTAGGCCGGCGCCCAGGACGCCACGTTGCCCGTGATCAAAATGTCGCCGCCTGCCGTGGTCAGGTTCGCGCTGATCGCAACGTTGCGCGTTGCAGCCAGCGACAGCGAGCCGGTGCCCGTTGCGGTCTGCGCGGCCGACACCGTGATCGTATCGCCGGTAACGGTCACAGGACCGGAGAAACTGTTGGCCTGGCTCAGCGTGACGGTGCCGGTGCCGCCGGAAATCGACACCGCACCGCCGCTGGCATCCTGCGTGATGCCGCCGCTTTGCAGGAAACCAGCTGTGGCGCTGCTGTAGGTGAAGGTGCCGGAGCCGAGCGTCGAGGTCTGGAAATTGCCGCTGATCGCGTTGACGATGCTGACATTGGCGGAAGTACCCGTCCGGCTCAGCGTGATGTTCGAAAACGAGTTGCCCGCGTTGGCGAGCGTCACGGCGCCGGTGCCGCCGATCACCAGAGAGGCCGGACCCGTAATCGCAGCTGTCTGGGTCGTGGCGCCGCCGGCGTTGATCGACAATTGGCCGGTGGTGTTGATCGCGGCGTCGATGGAAATGGTGCCGGCATGCGCCAGCGTCACGTTGCCCGTGCCCGCATTGATGTTTGCGGTGCTTACGAAATTGCCGCCGGCCTGGCCGCCACCGCCGGCACTTTCGGTCGTGAGGTTGCCGCCGCTTGTGACAATCCCGGTCCCGCCGACAGTGATGTTCCCGGCCGCGCGCAGCGAAACGTTGAAAAGATAGCCACCGCTGCTGATGTAGCCGCCGGTACCGACCGTGATCGCGCCGTCTGCGCGCAAGGTCAGAGTCCGGCCCGCGACGCTGTTCGCGATGGTGGCGGTAACGTCGATATTGCCCGTGCCTGCGCCGGCCGAAGCCGTGGTCACGGTCACGTCGCCGCCAGCGAGTGCAGCGTTGAGAACGGCGACGTCCAAATTGGAACTCGCGTTCGAGCCGACGAACGGCGAAACGCCCGACATGTCGCCGCTGCTGGAAGACGACGAGATCGTAATGTCGGTCGGATCGAGCAGCAATTCGCCCGCGCGGCCCGTGAGCCCGCGCAAATTCACCGTGCCGCGGAAATCAAGGAAGCCCTTCGACGACACTTCGATGAAGCCGCCGTTGCGCGCACCCGCCACGTTGATGTGGCCTGCATTGCGCGTGGCAAGATCCGACCACAGAATCACGCGCCCGCCGTCGCCGGACGCACTGCTCGCATCGATGACCGCGCGCGCATCCATGTAGAGATATTGCGCGTTGGCCTCGGGGCCCATGCCCTGGTAGTTGCCGCCGACGAGCACAGTACCGCCGCCGACAGTGCCCGAGGCGTCGATGCGCGCATTTTCGAACAGGCCGACTTTTTCGCCGAGCACCTTGACGGTACCGCCGCTTTCGCCCGCCGCCGCACCCGAGGCATCAAGCGTGCCCGCCACATGCACGATGCCGCTGTCGCCGCCGTCGATGACGATCTCGCCGTTCACGAGCGAGGCCGTCCTGGCGACGACGATGCCCGTCGTGTTGATGACATTGTCGAGCACGCTGCGCGCGGCACGCGCCGTCAGCAGCACGCGGCCCCCGTTGGCTTCGATGCTGCCCGAGTTTTCGACGAGCGCGTCGGCACCCGTGGGCTTCTGATCGACCACGCCGGTCGCGGCAAATTTCAGAAGCCCGTCGCCGTGGAAATCGATGGCAAACGTCTTGGTGCCGCCGAGCACCACCGTGCCGCCATTGGCGATGATCTGGCCCTGGTTCGATACGTTGGCCGCCGCCAGCACGGCAAAGCCGCCTTGTGCAACCGAGATGATGCCTTGGTTGACCACGCGCGCATTCGCGTCGCTCGAAGCCTGGTCGAACAAGAGCTTGCCGGCCATGAAATCGAGCGTGCTGATATTGGCCGTGGTGGCGACCAGCGCGTTCACGTCGATACGGCTGTTCGGCCCGAACACGATGCCGTTCGGGCTCATGATCACCACTTGGCCGTTGGCCTCGATCTGGCCGTAGATCTGCGACGGATCGCCGTTCAGCACGCGATTGAGGGCGACCGCACTGGTGCTCGGCTGCACGAAGCGCACGATGTTGTTGGCGCCGATCGAAAAGCTCTGCCAATCGATGGCGAGATTCTGCGATGCCTGGTTGATCGTGAGTTGGTTGGGGGCGGTCTGCGTGATCGTGCCGGCACCGCCGACCACGTTGCCGCCTTGCGGCAGGGTCTGCGCCAGGCCCGGCACCGAAAAGCCGACCGCCAATGCGAGCGGCCAGCCCATGCGCGCAGCTGCTCGACGCCGCTGCAGGCGGCGCGACTTCCCGGCAGAACAGGTGCGACGATCCAGCTTCATGTCATCGACACAGGAGTGTGCGGACCGCGGGGTCGCGACCACGATTCAGATACTATCATTTATTTTAATCCGCATCGCCGAACATGCCAGCGAAACTTTGTCGAACGAGGCGCCGTTTTCAGCCCCGCTATCAGGTCGCCAGCGGCCTTTGCTGAGCGGCCGCAAGCGGGATGGCGGCGAGCAGGGCGGACAGCGCATTGGCGTCGATGGGTTTGGGCAGATAGCCCGCCATGCCGGCTGCAATGTAGGTCTCGCGATCGCCGGGCAAGGCGTTGGCGGTTACCGCAAAAACCGGCGTAGCGCTGTTGGGGCCGTAGGTGGCGCGAAGGCGCGCAAAAACGCTCAAACCGTCGAGACCCGGCATATGGATATCCATCAAAATCGCATCGAAGGGCTGGGCGGCCGCGGCGGTAAGGGCGGCATACCCGTCTTCGGCAAAAACCGCGGCATGGCCGAGATTCTCGAGCAGTTTTTCGACGACAAGACGATTGACCACATTGTCCTCGGCGACCAGCACGCGCAAGCCTTGGCCGCGCGCGGCCAAGAGAGGCACGATTTCGGCCGTCTTTTCGGGCCCGGACGGGCTTGCCGCGTGCGGCTGCGCAAAGGCTGCCAGCGGCAGGCGCAGCAGGAAGGTCGAGCCGCGCCCAAATGTCGATTCGACCGTGATGTCGCCGCCCATCAGCCGCGCGAGACGACGTGCGATCGCAAGCCCGAGGCCCGAGCCGCCGAAACGCCGCGTGGCCGACGAATCGACCTGTGTGAAATCCTGGAACAACTCCGGAATGCGCCCTTCCGGAATGCCGATGCCCGTGTCCTGGACCGCCCATTCGAGCGCTTCGCCCGCTGTGCGGCGCAAGCGCACGTCGACCGCACCGACGAGCGTGAATTTGATCGCGTTGCCGATCAGATTGTCGAGGATTTGGCGCAAGCGCAGCGCGTCGCCCGACACGAGCGGGGGCACGTCGGAATCGATCCAGCAGGTCAGCGTCAGATCCTTGGCGGCCGCACGCGGCTGGAAGGCGGCGGCCGCGTCGCGCGTGAGGCGCTGCGGGTCGAGCGGTGCGGCATCGAGCGCAAGCCCGTTGGCATCGAGGCGCGAATAGTCGAGCACGTCGTTGACGATGCCCAAGAGTTGCTCGCCGGAGCCTTGCACGAGTTGCAGCAGGCGCCGCTGCTCGGGCTCGAGGCGCGTTTCGAGCAACACGCTCGACAGGCCCAGCACGCCGTTGAGCGGTGTGCGGATCTCGTGGCTCATCGTCGCAAGGAAGCGCGCTTTGGCCTCGGCGGCGGCTTCGGCGCGGTCGCGCGCGTGCGCCAGTTCGCTTTCGCGCACCCGCGCTTCGTCGAGGAGCTGGCGCTGGGCCGTTTCGCTGCTTTCCAGCGCTCGGATGCGGGCCGCAATTTCGCGCGCCATCAGCCGGAAGCTCTGTGCAAGGCGCCCGAAATCGTCGCGGTCGGAGGTCTGCAGATCGACGTCGAAATTGCCGTCGCGCACTGCATCGCTCGCCGCGCGCAGACGCACGAGCGGGCGCATCAGCAGCGTGTGCAGCCATTCCATCATCATCAGCGCCAGCACGAGGCTGACCGCGCCGATCGCGGCTGCGCGCGACAGCACGTCGATGCGCGCGGCCTGGATCGGCATTGTCGACACGCCGTAATAGAGCGTGCCGAGCTTCTGGCCCGCATAGTCGATCTCGACCGCGAAGGGCAGGCGTGCCGTGCCGTCGGGCCCCACGATCGGGGTCTTCGACTCGTGCGGGATGCCGTGCACGGCCGGCTCCCAACCGATGCACGACACGGTTTCGCCGCGCGCATCAAGGAGGGCCAGATGCGCGAATCCGTGCGTCGAAGCGCTTTCCTGCAGGATCGCCTCGATGGTGGCGTAGTCGCGCTCGACCATCAGATTGGTCAGCACCGCGCGGAACAGCGGCCGCTCGGATTCGGCGCGCAGCTGCGTCTGGCCGATCAGCGCCGCTTCAATGAGCGAGACCTGCGACAGTGCAAACACCGCCGTGAGGGCGGCCATGGCGAGTGCGCCGACGCTGAACAGCCGGAAGCGGAAGGGAATGCGATCGAGCCACATGGCGACACCCCTTTTCGGACGGTGTTGCGGAACGTCAGCGCAAAGCAGCGCGGGTTTCGGCCAGAACGGGGGCGATGGCCGCACGGTCGGCGTCCGGTACCGCGCGAATGCGCTGCACGCCGGTGAGGCTTTGGAACTCGCGGCCGAGTTCGGTTTCGGCAAAAGCGCCCAGCACGGCGCGCAGCTGGGCGAGCGCTGCCGGTGCCATCGGCTTGCCGGCAAGGACGATGAAATTCGGCACGCGCGCGAATTCGCGGAACTCGAGCGTCTGGCGGATTTCGTCGCGCAGACTGCGGAACTCGCCCATGCTCATCGCCGCCATCGGCGTATCGCCGCCCGACAGAAGCTGGGCGAGGCTGTCTTCGTTGCGCGCCCAGGTCGGCCGATAGTCCGCGTCCGCCCGCAAGCCCGCATTCGCCAATGTCGCTTTGGCCGACATGGCGACGAGCGACTGCGGATTGGCGAGCGCCAAGGCCTTGCCGCGCAGCGCTTCGAGCGTCGGGGCGGACGCGTCTTTGCGCGTGACGAACAGGGCCGGGATCGGCGGCTCGAAGCCGCCGAGTACTTCGAGCTTGCCGTCTTCCTCGGCGACAAAGGCGAGATTGGCCGGCGTGAAAACGAGGTCGTAAGCGCCCTCGAGCGTGCGGCGCTGGAATTCGCGCAGGTCCGTCGCGGTTGCGATCTCGACCGTGCGGGCGAGCCGCTCGGCCAGATATTCGCGCATCGGCCGGTAGTTGGTGAGGATGATGCGCGCACTGACATTGGGCGCCACGCCGATCTGGAAAGCGGCCTGGTTTTGCGCATGCGCATTTTTTGCGTACGCAAATGCGCCGCCCGCCGCCGCAAAGGCACCGACGAGCTGCAGCAATTCGCGTCGCGACTGCGTTTTCATTTTGCATCCTCGATGGGACAATACGCGCCGACCAGTGTCGCGGTATGGCGCCAAATCGTCAACCGCTGCAGGCCTTTTTCGCGCGAGAATCCAACGCGCCTTTGCATTCAACCCGTTGCAAAATGCGAAACCGTTGCCGCAAAGCCGCTTGGCGACGGGCCGATTTCCGCGCCAAGATCGCGCAGTCCTCGCCCAAACCCAGCGGAGCCCGCCAATGTCGGCCGAAATGCGCCTCAAAGAACGCGGCATCGTATTGTCCGAACCGCAGTCTCCCAGCGGCAATTACCTGCCGTTTCGGCTGCATGCAAACACGCTCTATCTGTCGGGCCAGGGACCGTGCCTGGCCGACGGCAGCCTGCGCACCGGCATCGTCGGCGCGGGCGTGACGCTCGAAGAAGCCAGGCAGGATGCGCGCCTTGTGGGCCTGGGCCTGCTCGCGGCCGCACGCCTGGCATTGGGCTCGCTCGACCGGGTCGACTACGTGGTCAAGCTGCTCGGCATGGTCAACGCTGCACCCGGCTTCGGCTACCAGCCCGAAGTGATCAATGGCTGTTCGGACCTGTTCGTTGAAGTCTTCGGCGAAGCGGGACGGCATGCGCGTTCGGCCGTCGGCATGGGCAGCCTGCCGCGCGGCATCACGGTCGAGATCGAAGCGATCTTCGCGGTGAAAAGCTAGCTTACTGGCCCGTCGCGATGCGTTCGACGAGCTGCTTCACGCTCGGGATGAAGCCGTTGCGGTAGTAGGGGTCCGACGCGAAGCGATACGCGTTGTGGCCCGCAAACATCAGCTGCGCTTCGACGTCGGCGCCGTGGCTGATGTCCTGCAGCGTCTTCTGAATGCAGAAGCTGCGCGGATCGGCCTTTTTGCCGGTGGTGCCGGCGTCGTTCTGCTGCCAGTTCGAGAAGGCGCAGGCCGAAAGGCAGCCCATGCAATTGACCTGGTCGCGGTGAATCTCTTCGGCGCGCGCCGGAGTCACGAAAATCAGCGTGAATTCGGGCGTGCGCAAAGCCTCGGTGAAACCGGCTTTGACCCAGCGCTCGGCCGAAGCACGGTCTTGCGCCGAGAGATAGACGAGCCGCCCGCGAGCACCCACCGGAAAGGGCTGGTCGTGCTCGCCCACCGGGTGCATCTGGTAGGCGACCTGGCGGGCCGAACGCTCTTCAAGCTCGGACAAAAACGGGTTGCGCACGGCCGACGAGTAGAAGCCGGTCGGCGAGAAGCGATGCAGCAGCACGTCGCCCGATTTGAGCGTGAGCAGGCGCTGCTTCCAGGCGTCGGAAATCGGGCTTTCTTTGGTGAGCAGCGGCCGCGTGCCGAACTGGAACGCGCACGGGCCCACATCCGGATTGCCGACGAAATCCTGCCATTCGTCGAGACGCCACACGCCGCCCGCCATGATGATCGGCGTGCGCTCGAGGCCGAATTCGCGCATCTGCCGACGCAGTTCGATCACGCGCGGCAAGGGCGCTTCGGGTTTCAGCGGATCTTCGGCGTTCGACAGGCCGTTGTGGCCGCCGGCCAGCCACGGATCTTCGTAGACCACGCCGCCCAGGAGATCGGCGAATTTGTGGTAGGCGCGCTTCCACAAAGCGCGGAACGCGCGCGCCGAAGACACGATCGGATAATAGTAGGCGCCGTATTTGGCGCAGATCTCGGCGATCTTGTAGGGCATGCCGGCCCCGCACGTAACGCCGTGGATCAGGCCCTTGGACTGGTCGAGGACGGCTTCGAGAATCGGCTCGGCCCCGCCCATCTCCCACAGGATATTCATGTGGACGCGGCCCTGCTCGCCCGACATTTCGCGCGCCACGCGCGCCTGGTGCAAAGCGCCCTTGACCGCGTAGGCGATCAGCTCGTCGTGGCGCTCGCGCCGCGTTTTGCCGCGATAGATCTGGCGCACCACATTGCCGTTTTCGTCGAGATGGTCGGCATTGACGCCCGAGAACGTGCCGACCCCGCCCGCCGCCGCCCACGCCCCGGAGCTTTCGCCGTTCGAAACCGAAACGCCCTTGCCGCCTTCGACGACCGGCAGAACCTCGCGGCCCGAAATCATAATCGGTTCAAGTGAGAACAAGATGTCGCTTCCGTTGGTTCGGGGGGAGAGGGAGGCCCGGGTTAAAAGATCGCGACAGTGATAAAATTGTAATCGGGCGAACGCAAGCGGCTATTGGGCCGCCGCCTCCGCCCGCTCCCCCCAGGCGGCCAAAGCGATGCTGGCATGCACCATATCGAGTTCGTCGGGTACGGCTTTGATATCGAAGCCCAGCACACGGCACAATTCGACCATATTGTGGTTTTCCCGCAGGATTTCGCCGTAAACCTCGCCCACGCCGCGCGCCTTGGCATAGTCGAGGATGCGGATCATCAGCCGCCGGCCAAGCCCCAGCCCCTTGAGGTCGGAGCGCAGCGCGATGGCGTATTCGGCGCGCGCCCGGTCGGGGTCGGCGGCGAGGCGCACCACGCCCAAGAGCCCTTCCGGGTCGTCGCCACGCTCGCACACGAAGGCCATCTCGCGGTCGTAGTCGATCTGCGTCAGACGCGCCAATTGCGGCCGCGTGAGGCGCGTGACGGGGGCGAAGAACCGCATGCGGCGATCCTCCGCACTCATATGGTCGATGAGCCCGTCGATGAGCGGCGCGTCTTCGGGGCGGACAGGGCGCAGCCGCACGGTGCCGATGCCGTCGAGTTCGAGCGTTTCGACGAGGTCGGACGGATAAGGCTCGATCGCAAGGCGGGCGGCATGAACCTGGCTGCCGGGTTTGCGCACGCGGATACGCGCATCGAGCACGATGGCACCGCTCGCGTCGGCCAGCAGCGGATTGATGTCGAGCTCGGCTACGGAATCGAGATCGCAGATCAGCTGCGACAGGCGCACGAGGGCCAATTCCACAGCCGCAAGATCGGCCGGCGGGCGGTCGCGATAGCCGCGCAGCAGCCGCGACACGCGCGTGGACCCGATCAGTTCGCGCGCGAGCTTCACGTTGAGCGGCGGCAAAGCCATCGCCGTGTCGCCGACCACTTCGACCGAGACCCCGCCCTGGCCGAACAGGATCGCGGGCCCGAATTGGCGGTCTTCGCTCACGCCCAGGATCAGCTCGTGCGCATCCGGCCGCCGGATCATCTCCTGCACGAGGAAACCCGTTATGACGGCGTCGGGGCGTTTGGCTTTGACGCGTTCGATCATCGCGGCCGCCGCCAGCTCGACCGCGCGCGGCCCGTCGAGATTGAGGGCAACGCCGCCGACGTCGGATTTGTGCAGGATCTGCGGCGACACGATCTTGAGCGCCACGCGCCCGCCGATGCGCACGGCCGCGAGCACCGCCGAGGTCGCGTCGCCCACGAGTTCGCCGCGCGGCAGCGCAAAACCGTAGCCCGCCAGTACGCCGCGCACTTGCGGGTCCGACAGCCATTCCTGGCCCGCCGCCAACGCCGCATCAACGATGGCGCGCGCGGCCATCGGATCGGGGGCAAGCATTTCGGGGGCGGCGTCGGGCACTTCCATGAGGTTGCGTTGCGCTTGGCGATAGCGAACGAGATGCATGAAGCCGCGCACGGCCTTGTCCGGCGTTTCGTAGGACGGGATGCGCGCATCGGCGAACAATGCGCGTGCCGCCAGCGCGTTTTGCGTGCCGCCGAGCCACGATGCCAACACGGGGATCTTCGCACCCTTGGCGCCATCGATGACGGCTTGTGCGGCCTCGACCGACGAGGCGATCGCAGTCGGGCAATTGAGCGCCAGCACGGCATCGACACCGGGTGCCTGCAGCAGCACGTCGAGTGCGGCGCGATAGCGGGTCCCGTCGGCATCGCCGATGATGTCGATGGGATTGCCGTGCGACCAGGTCGGCGGCAGCACCTTGTCGAGCTTGCCTTGCGTGTCCGCATCGAGTGCCGCCAGATGGCCGAGCTGGTCCATCAGCGTGTCGGTTGCGAGCACGCCGAGTCCGCCGCCATTGGTGAGGATGGCAAGCCGGTCCCCGCCTTCGCCAGGCCCCCCCGGCAAAGGGGGGGCAGCTAGCGTTGCGACCGCATCGAACAATTCGTCGATATCGTAGACGCGCAGCATGCCCGCGCGCCGGAATGCCGCGTCGTAAACCGCATCGGCGCCGGCCAAAGCGCCGGTATGCGAGGCGGCCGCCTTGGCGGCTTCGGCATGGCGCCCGGCCTTGATCACGATCACGGGCTTGAGCCGCGCAGCCGCACGCGCCGCACTCATGAATTTGCGCGCCTGCGTAACCGCTTCGATATAGAGCAGGATCGCGCGGGTTTTGCCGTCAGTCGCGAGCCAATCGAGCATGTCGCCGAAATCGACGTCGCTCATGTCACCGAGCGACACGAGATGCGAGAAGCCGATCTTACGCGGGGCCGCCCAATCGACGATGGCGGTCGCCATCGCCCCCGATTGCGTAACGAACGCAAGATCGCCCGCCATCGGCGCCACATGCGAGAAGGTGGCGTTGAGCCCGATGGCTGGCACCATGGCGCCCAGGCAATTCGGCCCGACAATACGCATGAGATAGGGTCGGGCCGCGTCGAGCATTTCCTGCTCGAGCGCTTTGCCGGCATTGTTCGGCAATTCGCCGAAGCCCGCCGAAATCACGATCGCCGCACGGCAGCCGCGCGCGCCCAATTGGGCGACGATGCCCGGCACCGTCGCAGGCGGCGTGCAGATCACGGCAAGGTCGGGCACCACCGGCAGGCTCTGCACATCCGGATAGGCGAACACGCCTTCGATCGCCGGATATTTCGGATTGACCGGCAAGATCGGGCCTGCGAAACCGGCATGGAACAGGTTGCGCGCCAGCACGGCCCCGACCGACCCCGGTTTGGGCGTGGCACCAATCAACGCCACCGATTTGGGCGACAAAAGCTTGTCCAGGTTTCGGATCGACATCGAGGACCGCTACCCTTTCTGGGTTCCAGCCTAACTTTGCTGCACTGCAACATAATAGCGCCGAATTGTGACAAAATGACACCCCAAACAATTTTGGTCTATGTCGGGCTCGATTTGGTCGGCGATGGGCTGCTGAAACTGCCTTTCGTGCGGGTGCTCAAGGCCAACTGGCCGACGGCGAAAATTACCTGGTGTGCGGGCAAAGGCCCCAGCGTATATGCCGGCAGCTTGCGCCCCCTCGTGGCTGGGCTGATCGACGAAACCCTTGAAAACGCAGGCTTTGGCAGCCGCTTGGGCGATATCTTCATGCGGCCCTTGGGTGGCCGCAGCTTCGATCTGGTGATCGATACGCAGCGCCGCTTTTCGACGAGCCTGGCCGTGCGGCGTGTGCGCCATCGGCAGTTTGTGTCCGGAGCGGCGGGTTTTCTGCTTTCCGACGGACGGCCCGCCTTGCGCACCAAGCCACGCGCGATGCTGGGCCAAATGCTGCAATTGATCGCAGCCGCGGGCGGCGACCCGACACTGGCAACCCCGCCTTTGGCCCTGCCGACGGACGCAACGCAAGCCGCTGCGACCTTGCTGCCGCCGGGGCCGACTTACATTGGCCTCGCCCCCGGCGCTGGCAATCGCGACAAATGCTGGCCGTTCGAAAACTATCTTGCCGTCGCAAAGGCGCTGGGCGACACCGTGCCCGTCTTCATTCTCGGCCCCGACGAAAAAGACTGGATTGCGGCGGCGGCGGCCGTGCCCAACGCGCGCTTGCCGCTGCAAGAAGCGGCCGCGCGCGGCATCGCAACGTCGCCTGCTCTGACGATCGCGCTGGCCCAGCGCCTAGCAGCGTCGCTCGCCAACGATTCGGGCGGCGGCCATATGCTGGCGGCGGGCGACCAGCCGCTTGTGTCGCTGTTCGGGCCGACCGATCCCGCCAAGTTCGCACCGCGCGCCCGGCATTTGACGGTGCTGCGTGCGCAGGATTTCGGCGGCAACGACATGGCGGCGATTCCGGTTGCGGCTGTCCTGGCCGCCCTTCAATCGTCGACGACGAGTGCCGGCCCCCGCTGAGGCAGATCGCGGCCTGGAAAACGCCGCATCAGCCACACCACCATCAGCAGGCCCGGCAAGGCCGCAAGCGTCGTGGCCGCGAAGAACCACACCCAATCGAGCTGTTCCGAGAGCCAGCCGCCCGAGGCCGCAAGCGTGGTGCGCCCGACGGCAGCCAGCGACGAGAGCAGCGCATATTGCGTGGCCGTAAACGCGATGTTGCACAGGCCCGAGAGATACGCGACGAACGCCGCCGAGCCCATGCCGCCCGAAAAATTCTCGATGCCGATCGTAAGTGTGAGCAGCGCCACATCGTAGCCGACATAGGCCTGCAGCACGTACATGAGGTTCGAGATCGCCTGAAGGATGCCGCAATAGAACAACGACGGATAAAGCCCGAAACGCGCCACCACCGCCCCGCCGGCCGCAACGCCCGCAAGCGTGGAAAACACGCCGTAGATTTTCGAGATGTTGGCGACCTCGATGCGACTGAATCCCATCGCCACGTAGAACGGATTGGCCATCACGCCGGCCAACGCGTCGCCGAATTTGTAGAGCACCACGAAGATCAGGATCGTGGCCCAGGCGGGCCGCGTGGCGAATTCGGCGAACGGCCCGACCACGGCCTGGCTCAGCCACGCGCTGAGTTTTTCGAGCCGCGAATTGCCCGGCAACGGGGCCGCGACCGCGTCGGGCACGGGCGGTTCGGCCGTGAACCACACCGTGAGCGCGCCCACCACCATCAGGCACGCCATCGCCGAAAATGCAAAAGACCAGCCGCCGTATTCGGCCGCATAGAGCGCGCCCGCCGAGGCCGCCATGAGCCCGAAGCGATAGCCCCATTGCGTGGCCGCGGCCCCTGCCCCTTGCTCGTCCGCCTTCAGAATCTCGATACGGAACGCGTCGATGACGATGTCTTGGCTCGCCGACAGAAACGCAATGACGATCGCCACCATTGCGGTCGGCCACGGATCGATGCGCGGATCGGTGAATCCGAGCGCAAAGATGGCGACGGCGAGGCCCGCCTGGATCAGCAACGCCCAAGAACGGCGACGGCCCAAACGGCGCGTAAAAGCGCCCAAAGGCAGCCGGTCGATGATCGGCGCCCACAGGAATTTGAGCGAATAGGCCGTGCCGACAAGGGCGAGAATGCCGATCGTCGTGCGGCTCACGCCCGATTCGGCAAGCCAAAACGACAGCGTGCCGAACGTCAGCGGCAACGGCAGACCCGAAGAGAAACCCATGAAAAGAACGGCAAGCAAACGCGGCCGCGTATAGACGGCCAAGGCCGCCCGCCAGCTCGCCTTTTGGTTCGGGATGTCGGTCATGCGTTTTTGGTTGTACGAGTCGCGCGCATCGCGGCAGTCTATGCGAAGGCAATTCACGCGCGAAGGCTTTGGTGGCCGAGGGCGCAAATATTTCGGGGCCGCGCGCGCCAAGTCCATGACCTACTTCGACCCCGATGCGATTCGACACGCGCGCTTGCGGCGTTTCCACGACTATTGGCACGGCAAACGTCGCGGCGACGCGCTGCCAGGCCGCGCCGACATCGACCCACTCGAATTCCCGTGGGCGCTCGGCTACGTGACTTTGCACGACGTGCTGCCGGACGGCGACTTTCGCGTGCGGCTCGACGCAACCAAGGCCGTCGAATTTTTCGGCATCGAACTGACCGGCACGCGGTTGAGCGCGTATCACGACCGCGACATGGCCGCGAAGATGGTGCAGACCTTGACCTACGTCGCGCGCACGCGCGCGCCGCTTGTCGTGGCCCGCGATTTCGCGATCCAGAACCGCTATTGGCGCTACCAGTCGCTGATGCTGCCTTTCGCCGCCGACGGAAAAAACGTCGACATGCTCGCCAGCGTGCTGGGCTACGACGGCGGCGGCGACTAGGATCTGCAGACAGTCGAGCGCGTCGGATCCGGTGCGAAAACGCCAGGCAGCCTTTGCCCTCTACACCGTCTCGGCGGATTTCTCGGCGCGTTTGCGAGCGTTGGGGTCGAGCAGCTTCTTGCGCAGGCGGATCGATTTAGGCGTCACTTCGACGAGTTCGTCGTCGTTGATATAGGCGATCGCCTGCTCGAGCGTGAGGATCTTCGGCGTCTGCAGCACCACCGCTTCGTCTTTGCCGGAAGCGCGCACGTTGGTGAGCTTCTTGGCCTTGAGCGGGTTGACTTCGAGATCGTTGTCGCGCGTGTGCTCGCCGATGATCATGCCTTCGTAGACCGGCACACCGGGATTGATCATCATCGGGCCGCGATCTTCGAGGTTCCACAACGCGTACGTCACCGCCACGCCGTCGGCGTTCGAGATCAGCACGCCCGTGTGGCGGCCGTCGATCGGGCCCTTCCACGGCGCATAGCTGTGGAAGATCTTGTTCATGATGCCGGTGCCGCGCGTATCGGACAGGAACTGCCCGTGGTAGCCGATGAGGCCGCGCGAAGGGACGAGGAACGTCACGCGCACCTTGGCGCCGCCCGAGGGGCGCATGTCAGTCATCTCGCCGCGGCGGCGGCCGAGCGCTTCGACGACCACGCCTGCGTAGTTCTCGTCGACGTCGACCTGCACTTCTTCGATCGGCTCAAGCCGGTTGCCGTCGTCGTCGGTCTTCAGCAGCACGCGCGGGCGGCCAACCGAAAGCTCGAAGCCTTCGCGGCGCATCTGCTCGATCAGCACGCCGAGCTGCAATTCGCCGCGCCCGGCGACTTCGTAGGCTTCGCCCGAATCGCTTTCCCGCACATGGATGGCGACGTTGCCTTCCGACTCGCGGAACAGGCGGTCGCGGATCATGCGGCTCGTGACCTTCGTGCCCTCGCGGCCCGCGAGCGGCGAATCGTTAACCGAGAAAGTCATGCCGAGCGTGGGCGGATCGATGGGCAGCGACGGGATCGGTTCGTTCACGTCGATCTGGCACAGCGTGTCGGCAACCGTCGTGGCCGTAAGGCCCGCAATCGCGACGATGTCGCCCGCTTCCGCCGAATCGACCGGCGTGCGATCGAGGCCGCGGAACGACAGAAGGCGCGTCAAGCGGCCTTCTTCGAGCACCTTGCCGTCGCGCGACAAGGACTTGATCGCCATGTTGGTTTTGGCGACGCCCGAATAGATGCGGCCCGTAAGAATACGCCCGACATAGGGGTCGTATTCGAGCGTCGTCGCGAGCATGCGGAACGGACCCGAGGCATCGGCCTTCGGCGGCTTCACGTGCTTGACGATGAGATCGAACAGCGGGTTCAGATTTTCGCGGGGTGCCTCGAGCGTTTCGGCCGCCCAGCCATTGCGGCCCGAGGCGAACAGCACCGGGAAATCGAGCTGGTCGTCGTCCGCACCCAGAGCCGCGAACAGGTCGAACACTTCGTTCAGCACTTCTTGCGCGCGCGCATCCGAGCGGTCGACCTTGTTGACGACGACGATGGGGCGAAGCCCGCGGGCCAAAGCCTTCATGGTCACGAACTTGGTCTGCGGCATGGCCCCTTCGGCGGCGTCCACCAGCACGACCACGCCGTCCACCATCGACATGATGCGCTCGACCTCGCCGCCGAAATCGGCGTGGCCGGGTGTGTCGACGATGTTGAGGCGCACGTCCTTCCAGACGACCGACGTGCACTTGGCGAGAATGGTGATGCCGCGCTCGCGCTCGAGATCGTTCGAGTCCATCGCGCGTTCGGCGACTTTCTCGTTCACGCGGAACGTGCCGGACTGTTTGAGAAGCTGGTCGACGAGCGTGGTCTTGCCGTGGTCGACGTGGGCGATGATGGCGAGGTTGCGCAGATCCATGATTTTCAGGCCGCCAATTGCTTGGCCGCGAGTTCCTTGAGGGAGGTTTCGGGACGCGCACCGTAATGCGAGATGATTTCGGCCGCACAGATCGCACCCAGACGTGCGGCAAGGCCGAGATCCTTGCCGGTGGTAAGACCGTGCAGGAATCCGGCGGCATAAAGATCGCCCGCCCCGGTCGTATCGACGACCTTGACGTTCGGGATGGCGGGGACGGCATGCACTTCGCCGTTGCCGATCACGACCGAGCCTTTTTCCGAGCGCGTGAGAGCTGCGATGCGCGCGGGCTTGACGCGCAGATGCGGCAGCACCTGGTCGAACGTATCGACTTCGTAGAGGCTCGTGATTTCGTGCTCGTTGGCAAACAGAATGTCGACATGGTTGTCGACGAGATCGCGGAACTCGGCGCGATGGCGGCCCACACAGAACGAGTCCGACAATGTCAGCGACACTTTGCGCCCGGCCTTGTGCGCCACATCCACCGCCTTACGGAAAGCGTCCTTGGCGGCCGGCTTATCCCACAAATAGCCTTCGAGATAGGTGACGCTTGAGGCCGCGACCGTCGCTTCGTCGATCTGGGCGGGGCCGAGATCGACGCATGCACCCAGATAGGTCTGCATCGTGCGCTGCGCGTCCGGCGTTACGAAGATGAGGCAGCGCGCCGTGGCGGGGCCTGCGTCTGCGGCGGCCGTATCGAAGGCAACGCCCATCGCGCGGATATCGTGGCGGAAGATGCCACCGAGTTGATCGTCGCGCACGCGGCCAATATACGCGGCTTTGCCGCCGAGATTGGCGAGGCCTGCGATCGTGTTGCCGGCCGAACCGCCCGAGGATTCGCGCCCCGGCCCCATCAGCGCATAAAGCGCATCGGCGCGCGCTTCGTTGATCAGCGTCATCGCACCTTTTTCGAGGCCGTTCTTGGAAAGCAGCGCATCGTCGGCACGGGCGATGACATCGACAATGGCGTTGCCGATGCCCAGCACATCGAATTTGGCGTTGGACATTGATTCTCCGGCCGACTCGAGGGAGAGCCCATGGGGGCTTGAAACGGCGCGCGGAAAATACCCATCCTTGTTGCGGCGCACAAGCGCGCGTTTCGGGAACAAAGGACGCCTGAAAAACGGCGGGGGCATGTCAGCGATGGGGTCTCTATCGATTTTGGGCGCCTTCGCGCGCGCAATCGGCCAATTGGGCGATCCGAATTTGCGCGCGCCCTTGCTCAAAAGTGTCGCCTTAAGCGCGGCCGCGATCCTGGTTTTATGGATCGCGCTTGGCTATGCGCTGCTGCACACGCAGCTCTTTGCGATTCCTTGGGTCGATACGACTGCGGCGGCGATCGGCGGATTCGGCGTTGTGGTTCTGACCCTTATCCTGTTCCCGACCTTTGTCGCAGCTTTTTTGGGGTTGTTTTTGGAGGCCGTCGCCGTCGCCGTCGAAAAGCGCCATTACCCGCTCTTGCCGTCCGCCCGCACACGCTCGACCATGGCCGAAATCCTGGCCGGGCTGCGGCTGGTGGGTTTGGCGCTCGGCATCAATCTGCTCGTTTTGCCGCTTTATTTTGTGCCTGGGCTCAATTTGGCGGTCTTTTTGGCTGCCAACGGTTTTCTCCTCGCGTCCGAATATATTGGCCAAGGGCTCGCACGGCGTGCCGATCCGGCGACGGTGCGCGTACTCTGGCGCAAGCATCGCAGCGAGGCGTGGCTGGCAGGCGCGCTGTTTGCGGGCCTGTCGCTGGTCCCGTTCGTGAACCTTGCGGTTCCTGTCTTGGCGGTTGCGGCCTGCACGCATCTGGTCGAATCTTGGCTTCGAGTAGGGACAGAAACGGGCCATCGGGGTTAGAGTGGCGCCCGAGCTGACGAGTCGGGGGGTCTGCCCCGGTCGCCGCACCCCGTACGCACGTCGCAAGAAGGAACCAGCCCTATGTTCCGCCGCAAAAAGGACGAAACCGAAGAGGTCAAGCCGCCCATGCCCGAAACGCCCCCTGCTGCTGCTGCATCGGAACCCGAAACGGCCGAAATGGTGACGCCGCGCCCCTTCCCGCGCCCCACCCCGCCGTCGCCGGGCGCGCTTGCGCGCGCCGCCGCAGCCCCGCTCGCCACCCCCGCCCCGCGCCCGCCGGCTACGCCGGCCCCTGTGCAGCGCGGCGAAGCGATTGAAGGGCGCAAGCTCATCGTCGGTCGCGAGATCGTGCTGTCGGGCCAGATCACCTCGTGCGAACGCCTGATCGTAGAGGGCCGGGTCGAGGCCTCGCTGTCGGAAAGCCGTTTCGTCGACATCGCCGAAAGCGGCGTGTTCAAGGGCATGGCGGAAATCGAAAACGCCGAGATCGCGGGCACGTTCGAGGGCACCCTCAACGTGCGCGAAAAACTGTGGATCCGCTCCACCGGCAAAGTCTCGGGCACCGTGCGCTACGGCCGCATCGAGATCGAAGAAGGCGGCCAGATCGCCGGCGAAGTGCAGGTCGATACGAGTCGCCTGGGCAAGCCGGAAGGCAACGACGGCGGTTGATCGCCGCTGGATGCGCACGCGTGCGGGCTAGGCAAGCGCACATCGTCCGGCGGTTGCGTCGCATCGTGCTGTGTGCCGGTGCGGCAGCTCTTGCGGCCGCCTGCACGGGTGCGCCATCGCCCCATGCGCCGACTTCGGTGGTTGCCGCCACGGTCGAATTGCCGCCAGCCGAGACTGCGCCGTCGGCTGCGCCGGCAACAGCATCACCTTCGGTTGCCGCCGCCCCTGCAGCCAGCAGTGCCCGCGCGTTGGTCGGCATGGGCCGCGAGGCTTTGGTAGCACGGCTAGGCCCGGCCGCTTTCGTGCGCCGCGACGGCCCGGCCGAAGTGTGGCGCTATCGCACGGCCGAATGCTATTTCGAAGCCTTCCTCTATCGCGACGATCTGCTGGGCCAACGCGTGGCGCATGTCGATGCGCGCACGCTCGTCGGCCGCCCGATGCCGGTCGAAGCCTGCTTCGCCCAGCTCGGAAATCCGAAACAAAGCTAGACCCATGCGCGCCGCGCAGCAGATACGCGGCTTTGCGTCCGGCGATCTCGAAGCGCTCTATGCGATTTCGCTGGCGACCGGGCATGCGGGGCGCGATGCCGCACATCTTTACGCCGACCCGAAAATGATGGGCCACATCTACGCCGCACCCTACGCGGTCCTTTCCCCCAGTTCTGTGCTGGTGGCTGAAGATCGCGGCGCAGTTGTCGGCTATGCGGCCGGCAGGCTCGATACTGACGCCTGGGAGGCGCAGCTTGCGCGCGATTGGTGGCCGTCTTTGCGCGCGCAATACCCGGACCCGGGCGACGCCCTGCCGCAGGCGATGACGCACGACCAACGGCGTGCTGCCATGATCCATCGACCGAAACGCACACCGCCGTCGGTCGCCACGCGGTTTCCCGCACATCTGCATCTGAACCTGATGCCGGTAGCCCAAGGCCAAGGCCTCGGCCGTCGTCTGTTCGAGGCGTGGCGCACCGCGCAGAACGCGGGACCGGTTCATGTCGCCGTGAACAACGCCAACGAAAACGCGCGGCACTTCTGGACCAAGCTTGGATTTGCCGAGCTGGCCGGTGCGGATATCCCGGACGGCCGCACGATCTGGCTTGGCCGCGCCTAGGCGTTCGGGGTCGGCGATTTCTTCTTGAAAGCGCAGTATTGCGCGACGTTGCAGCGCCAGCATTCGGGCGTGCGCGCCTTGCACACATAGCGCCCGTGCAGAATGAGCCAATGATGCGCGTGGCGCTTGAAGTCGGCCGGCGTGCGTTTTTCGAGCTTGTCTTCGACCTCGCGCGGCGTCTTGCCGCGCGCAAGGCCCGTGCGGTTGCCCACACGAAAAATGTGCGTATCGACCGCGATCGTCGCCTCGCCGAAGGCGACGTTCAGCACCACATTCGCGGTCTTGCGGCCAACGCCGGGCAAAGCTTCGAGCGCTTCGCGGCTTTGCGGAATTGCGCCGCCATGCGCGCGCACAAGGATCTCGGCCGCCGCCATCACGTTTTTGGCTTTGGTGTTGAAGAGCCCGATGGTCTTCACGTGGTCGCGCAGCGCGTCGTGCCCGAGGGCGAGCATTTCGGCCGGGGTTTTGACCTTCGCGAACAAGGCGCGCGTGGCTTTGTTGACGCCGACGTCGGTTGCCTGCGCCGACAACGCGACCGCGACCAAGAGCTGGTAGGGATTGCCCCATTCGAGCTCGGTCTTGGGCTCGGGATTGCGCGCGGCAAGGGCCGTGTAGAATTCGCGGATGGCGTCCGGTTTCATGGCCCCAGGCGATAGAGGCATTGGGCATCTCCCGTCAAGCTGGACGAATGCGCCGGACGATCTATGATCGCTCCAGATGGAAACGCCCCAGCTCGATCTCGTTTTGAAGCCGCACCGCTCGCTGCCCCCGCGCGGGTTTTTCTGGGTGATGGCGCTGTTGGCCGGTGCGAGCTTTGCGGCAGGGGCCGTGTTCGCCTCGATGGGCGCTTGGCCCGTGCTGCCGTTTCTGGGCCTCGACGTGCTGCTCGTGTGGTTTGCGTTCAAGGCGAACTATGCCGGTGCGCGCGCACGCGAACACATCACGCTCTACGGCGACCGGCTCGAGATCCTTTCGGTCGACAGTTGGGGCCGCAAACAGCGACGCACGCTCGAGCCCTATTGGCTCAATGTCGAATCAGGCGAAGAAGTGGCGCTGCGCAGCCACGGAAAGCGCACGATCGTGGGCGCTTTTCTCGACCAACAGGCGCGCGCAGATCTTGCGCGCACGCTCGCCGACGCATTGGCGGCGTGGCGTCGGGGCCCCAGCGTTCAGAGTCCCAACACGTCGCGCATCGAGTAGAGGCCGGGCGGTTTGCCGGCGGCCCACAAGGCCGCGCGCACAGCACCCTTGGAATAGACTTGGCGCCCTTGCGCCTTGTGCGCGATTTCCACGCGCTCGCCGTCGCCGAAAAACATGACCGTGTGCTCGCCGATCTCCGAGCCGCCGCGCGCCACCGAAAAGCCGATGGGGCCGGCCGGTCGCGGGCCCGTATGGCCGTCGCGACTGCGGATCGTTTGGGTTGCAAAATCGATTCCACGCCCGGCCGCAGCAGCGCGGCCCAACGCAAGCGCCGTGCCCGAGGGCGCATCGACCTTGTGCTTGTGGTGCGCTTCGAAAATCTCGATGTCGTAATCGGCGCCGAGGCGCTTAGCCGCTTCTTCAACCAACGCCAAGGCGAGATTGACGCCGAGCGAGAAATTGGCGGCCTGCACGATCGCGCATTTCTCGGCGGCTCTTGCGAGCACGGTCTGGTCGTCGGCGGACAGGCCCGTCGTACCCACCACCAGCGTTTTGCCGAATTCGGCGGCGAGGTTTGCATGCGCACGCGTGGCAGCGGGGGCCGAAAAATCGATGACCGCATCGCTTGCCGCGAACAACGCGCGCGGGTCGGCGCCGATTTTGGCCTGGAGCGCGCCAATGCCCGCAACCTCGCCCGCATCGCGGCCGATGAACGCGCCGCTTGGATTTTCTGTCCCGCCCGCAAACGCCGCACCGCTGGCCGCGACGATCTCGCGCACCAGCATTTGGCCCATGCGCCCGGCCGCACCGACAACGCCGATCTTGATCGCCATATACGGACTCCGTTCAGATATTGAGTTTCTTGAAGATGCGTTCGGGGATATGGCGGATGATCGTCATGATGCCCCACCAGAAAAACGGCGCATAGATCGTATCCCGTTTTTTGGCGACGGCCCCAAGGCACGCAGCCGCGATCGCATCGGGCGACGCGACCAGGAACATGCCCGGCAAGCCCCAGGTCATCGCCGTGTCGACGAAGCCCGGCTTCACGGTGACGACATGCACGCCCGAACGCACGCCGCGCGCGCGCAGGCCCTGCAAATAGGCATGCAGCCCCGCTTTGGCAGCGCCGTATACGTAGTTTTTGAGCCGCCCACGATCGCCCGCAACCGAGCCAAGCGCCACAATGGCGCCGCCCGGCGTGGCTTCAAGCACCGGCATCAGGCGGTGCAGCAACGCAACGGGTGCGGCGAAATTCACGTCGAGCGTTTGCGCGGGTGCGCCCGGATCGGCATCGATCTCGCTTTGCGACGGCATGGTGCCGAAAGCCAGAAACACGTTCGGCACCGACCCTTGCGCGAATTCTTTGAACGCGGCCGCGACGTCGCAATCGAAGCCGATGGCCCGGCACGACGGGCTGCCGCGCAACGCAAGATCGGCCGCAAGGGCGTTTGCATCTTCGCCGTCCCGGGCCACGAGCAGAATGTCGGCTCCGCTTGTTGCCACACGGCGCGCAAAGGCACGCGCGATCGCCGAGCTGGCACCCAAGATGAGCCACGCGCTTTTCATGACTGGTTTCATCGCTGGGCCTCGCCAATGCCCAAACGTCGCGCGAGGTCGGACGCAAAACGCCGCTGCGGATCCCAGCGCTGCAGGCAATCTTCAAATGCCGGAAGGTTCGGATAGCTTGCGCGGAACGTGGCGGGCGCTTGCAATGCGTCTTTGGCCAGATAGATGCGCCCGCCCGCCTCAAGTGCGAGACGCTCGAGCGTGGCCATCAAGTCGGTCGCCCCCGGCGCGTTGGGCACATCGAGCGCCAAGGTCACACCACGCAGCGGGAAGGACAGCAAGCCGCGCCCCGGCCCGCCCAAAGTTTTGAGAACGGCGAGGAACGAAGCCGTACCTGCCGCCGAAACGGCCTCGAGCATTTTGCGCGTGGCGTCAAACGCAGTTGCGTCCGGCACCACCGATTGGAACTGGAAGAAGCCGCGCTTACCGTAAAGCCGGTTCCAATCCGACAGACGATCCAGCGGATAGAAAAACGCATCGAGCGGTCGCTGCGACATTTGCTTGGATGCGGGTGCGCGCCGCCAATAGACTTCGTTGAACGCACCCACGCTTGCGCGCGACAGCGCAAAAGGCGGCAAATCAAGCGGGATCGGCAGGGTTTTGGCGGCCGGTGCGGCAGGTGCAGCCGGTGCAAACTCCGCCGTCTCGAACACGCCGCGTCCGAGCTTGGCGCCTCGCGCCAACGCATCGATCCAGCCGACGCTGAACGTGGCCGTGGCGCGTGCGGCTGCGAACGCCGCAAAAAACGCGTCGAGATCGGCGATGCGTTGCGTCTCCACGCGCACATGGCCGGTCCCCGGCAGCAGGCGAAAGGCCAAGCGCCGCACAACACCGGTCAAACCCATGCCACCGATCGTGGCGGCGAACAGGTCGGAATGGCTGTCGGGCGACACGCGGCGCGTTTGGCCGTCCGCACACAAAAGATCGAACCACAGAACATGGTCGCCGAACGAACCGTGCCGGTCGTGGTTTTTTCCGTGCACGTCGGCAGCAAGGGCTCCGCCCACAGTCGCGTACGCCGTGCCCGGCGACACCGGCGGCACGAAGCCCTTGGGTACGAAAACGTCAAGCAAGGTGCGGAACGTGACCCCCGCCTCGCATTCGAGCACGCCCGTGGCGGCATCGAAGGCAAGCAGCCGGTCCAAACGCAGCGTGTTCGCAACGGCCGCACCGCCGTTCTGGGCGGCGTCGCCATAGGCTTTGCCGGCCCCGCGCGCGATCAAGCTTGCGCCTGCATCCGCCAGCACGCGATCGAGCTCGCTTTGGCGCTCGGGGCGCGCCACGCGCGCCGCCGTGGCGGCATAACGCCCCCAGCCCGCCAATGTCGTTTCTTTCCAGCGCACACTCATCCGTAGATCAAATAGCCGAAGACCGCGAGCCAGCCCAGCACGCAAACGATGAGGAAGCGGTCGCTGAGTGCGATATCGGTGGGCGCACCCGAGCGTTCTTCGACCAATGCGATCTGCAGATAGCGCAGCATGCCCGCCAGCACGAAGGGGGCGGTCAGATAGAGCCGCTCGGTGCCGTAGCGGCGGATGACGGCCTGGTCGACTGTGTAGAGCAGATAGCTCACGGCCAGCGCGCCCAGCACCACCGCGATCGCGGTGTCGACGAAGCGCAGATTGTAGCCCGCCAGCGCCTTGCGATGGGCCGCATCGACATCCGATACGAGATCGTCGCGCCGTTTGGCGAGTGCGAGAAACAGCGCGAGCAAACCCGTGCAGACGAGGATCCACACGCTCGGCATCACGCCGATCGCAAACGCCCCGCCTTCGACGCGCAAAACGAAGCCGGCCGCGACGATCAGCACGTCGAGCAGGCTCACATGTTTGAGGCGCCAGGAATAGGCGAGGTTCAGCGCCAGATAGACGCAAAGCACCGTGCCGAAGGCCGTCGGCAGACGAGACGCCAGCAATGCCGCACCGGCGAGCAAAGCGGCCGCAAAAGCGAGCGCCGCCGCCGGTGCGACAGCACCCGACGCGATCGGCCGCGTGCGTTTGATCGGATGCAGCCGGTCGGCCTCGCGGTCGCAAAAATCGTTGAATACATAGACGGCGGACGCGGCCAGGCTGAACGAAGCCACCGCCATGGCTGCGGCAACCAGCGTTGGCCCGCCCAGCGCTTCGGGCGTAAAAAACAGCGGGGCTGCAACAAATGCGTTTTTGATCCAGTGCCGCGGCCGCGCCAATGCCAAGAATGCATTCAACATGTTGCGGTTAGAGCGCATTTCCAAACAACGCGCCAGATCGAAAAGGCATGTCGCCGAAGTTACCGTTTTTTGGCGGCAATTTTTATGAGGAAAGCCGAAAATTAATTGTTTAAAAACTATTTTTGGCTGTTACTGTCGTCCAGCGTACTTGTGTAGGACCTGCATTTAGTGACCCAGAGTTTCGCCGATCGGATCGCGCGCGCGGCTCCTGCTCTGGCGGGTGCGATCTTCGTTGCCGGATTGGCGTTGCTGGCGGCCCTCGCCTTCCTGCTCGTGCGCTTCAACGACACGCTGCGCCAGACCCAGGCCGAAAATCTCGCCGAACGCGTCGTGGCCCTCGTCGAGAACGAGTTCGCGACAATTTCCCAGATCCAGATCACGCTTGCGGCCACGCTCGCCAAAACCCAGTTCGACGACGCGGCATCCTATGCGGCATGGCTCGACCAGATGGGCCTCGTGCAGCGCTATCCGAGCCTGCGCACGATCGCGCTTGCCCCGCGCACCGATCCTGCCGATTTTTCGTCCCTCGAGGCCAAAGCGGCCCGCGACGCCACACGGGCGCGCTTGGGCTATCCCGATTTTGCCGTGGCGCCGCCGGGCCCGCGCGAAACGATGTTTCCCGCGTTTTTCGTCTATCCGATCGCCGGCAACGAACGCGTTGTCGGGTTCGATCTGTGGGCCAATGCCGAGCGCCGGGCGGCGGCGGAACGGGCGATGGCGCTGGGCCGCCCGATCGGTTCGGCCCCGGTCGTGCTGGAGCAGGACGATGTGGCCGGCACGCGCAGTATCTTGGCACTGCAACCGATCGTGGCCGACGGCAAGACGATCGGCATCCTGCCGATCGGTCTGTCGCCGGGCCAACTGATCATGCCGCTGCTCGAGAAGCAATTTCCGACCGCGCGCATCGCCATCCACGACCGCGGTCCCAGCACCGCCCCGGGCGATTTGCGCACGCGGCTGCCGCTGCTGACGGTCGACGGGGCCGCCCTGTCGACGAACGCAGCACTCGATGCGCACGTGTCGCGCGCGGTCGAAATCATGGGCCGGATCTGGGACATCGAAATAGCACATGCGACCGACCTGCCGCCGATGCAGCGCTACGCGCCGGTCGCCGTTCTGACGAGCGGGACCGCGATGCTGCTGCTGGCGCTGCTGCTCTATTCGAGCCTTGCGCGCCGCCAGCGCGACCTCGAAGCGTCGGTCGCCGAGCGCACGCGAGCACTCGAAAGGGCGCTGACCGCTGCCGCCCACCAAACCGAGCTCGCGGTCGATTCGGGGGCGGCCAAAGACCGCTTCTTCGCGAATATGAGCCACGAGCTGCGCACGCCGCTCAACGCCATCGTCGGCTTCGCCGAGGCGATGAAGCTCGGCATCGCGGGCAATCTGCCGCCGCGCGCGCAAAGCTATGTGGGCGCCATCGTGAGCTCGGCCAATTGGCTCAAGCGCGTCGTTGACGACGTACTCGAAATGTCGCGGCGCACGGCCGACGCCGAAACGCTGGCGCTGAAACCGATCGCCCTCATCGACGCGGTCACGGAAGTGGCGAGCGTGCTGCAAGCGACCGCCGAACAGCGCCGCGTGCGGCTCGCATTCGGCGACGGGCTCGGGGCCGCCCCGCCGGTGATGGCCGATATGACGGCACTCGGGCGCATCATCGCCAATCTCTCGGAGAACGCGTTCAAATTTTCGCCGGCCGGCGAAACCGTGACGATCGACGCGGTCAGCGACGCGCAGACGGTGACGCTGTGCGTGGCCGATCGCGGCCCCGGCATCGCGCCCGCCGAGCGACAGAAAGTGTTTTTGCCGTTTTACCAAATCGCCAGTCCGGTCGACGATTCGACCAATCGCGGCGTCGGCCTCGGACTTGCGATCTGCCAGAAGCTCGCGATTTCCATGGGCGGGTCGATCGAATTCGCCGACAATCCGCCCAACGGCACGCGCGCCCTCGTTTCCTTGCGCCGCGCCGAAAAGGCGTGAGCCCAGCAGCCCTGCGAGGTCGCGTTTTGCGGGCCAAAACGCAATTGCGTGCCTCTTTAGTCGCGGCATAAAAATTCCCTACGGCACCGGCGGCGGCGCACTGGCTTGGCACCGCCGGTACCGCTAAATCTAAGCGCCCGACGACACGAGCAGCAACGGCAGGAAATGGCGACGGAAACGCAAGCACCAGCACCCAAAGCGGAATTGGCGCAGCTGCGCGTTCTGGCGATCGAAGACATCGACATTATGCGCGAGGTGCTGTGCGCGATGCTGCAGGCCGTCGGCATCGGCCATTGCGTGGGCGTCGCCACAGGTGCGCGCGGGCTCGAGCTGCTCGCCGAGCAGCCCTTCGATCTCGTCTTCTGCGATCTGACGATGGCGCCGATGGACGGGCTCGAATTTCTGCGCCGCTTGCGCGGGCATGCCGATCCGCGCCTTGCCGCGTTGCCGGTCGTGGTGCTCACGGGCCGCACGGAGCCCGCGTGCCGGACTTCAGCACTCGGCGCCGGGGCGTCCGCCTTTGCGATCAAGCCCGTACCGCTCTCGGACTTGCAGGATCTGGTGCGGCTCGCGCTCCGTTAAAGGGCTGGGCGCCGACGCTCAGCGCAGCTCAATTCCGCAGATCGTCCCACAGCTCCTTCACCTTGGCGAAGAAGCTCGCACTTTCGGGGCTGTGGCTTTTGCCGCCGCCGCCGCTGCCCTCGAATTCGCGCAGCAATTCCTGCTGGCGCTTGGTGAGGTTGACCGGCGTTTCGACCATCGCCTCGATGAACATGTCGCCGCGCGCCTGGCTGCGCAGCACGCTCATGCCCTTGCCCTTGAGGCGGAATTGTTGGGCCGTCTGCGCCCCCGCCGGGATCGTGACCTTGGCGCGTGTGCCGTCGACCGTCGGCACTTCGATCGAGCCGCCGAGGGCCGCCGTCGTCATCGGGATCGGCACGCGGCAATAGATGTCGGCGGCCTCGCGATGGAACAGGCGGTGCTGCTTGATCGACAAAAACAGATAGAGATCGCCCGTCGGCGAGCCGCGCAAGCCCGCTTCGCCCTCGCCCGCGAGCCTTATGCGCGTGCCGTCTTCCACGCCAGCCGGGATATTGACCGACAAGGTGCGCTCCTTGCGCACGCGGCCCTGGCCCTGGCAGGTCTTGCAGGGTTTTTCGATGATTTGGCCCGCCCCGCCGCATTGGTGGCAGGCGCGCTCGATCGTGAAGAAGCCTTGCTGCGCGCGCACTTTGCCTTGGCCGCGGCAGGTGGGGCAGGTGATGGGCTTGGAGCCCGCCTCGGCACCGCTGCCGTGGCAGGTTTCGCACGCATGCATGGAGGCGACGCGCACCGTCGCCTGCTTGCCGTGGAATGCGTCTTCGAGGCTGATTTCGAGATTGTAGCGAAGGTCGGCGCCGCGCTGCGGCCCGCCGCCGCGCCTGCCCCCGCCCATGAACTCGCCGAACATCTCGTCGAAAATATCGGCAAAGCCGCCTGCACCGCCCGCGCCGAAACCGCCGGGCTGGCCACCGCCGCCGCCTTCGAACGCGGCATGGCCGAAGCGGTCATAGGCCGCGCGCTTCTGGTCGTCCTTGAGGACGTCGTAGGCTTCGTTGATCTCTTTGAACTTGGCCTCGGCCTTTTTGTCGCCCGGATTTTTGTCCGGGTGAAACTGCATGGCGAGCTTGCGATAGGCCTTCTTGAGATCGTCTGCCGACGCCCCTTTGGCGACACCCAGCAATTCGTAGTAATCCGCTTTCGCCACGCGACGATTCTCCATCAGGGCGGCACGGCCCGATCCGACGCGCGAAAAGCGCGCCGGATCGGCCGACCGAAACGAGCTTTAGCCCTTTTTGGTCTTGTCCGAAACTTCCTCGAACGTCGCGTCGACGACTTTCTCGTCCTTCGCCTTGGGCCCTTCGGCCTTGGCACCGCCCTCGGGGCCGCCGGCATCCGGCGGCACATCGCCGGTCGCCGCCTGGGCCTTGTACATGGCCTCGCCGAGCTTCATGGCGGCCTGCATCAGGGCTTCGGTCTTGGCCTTGATGTCTTCGGCGTCGGTGCTGTCCTTTGTCGCCTTCAGATTGTCGATGGCGGTCTGCACGGCGGCTTTTTCGGCCGCATCGAGCTTGTCGCCGTATTCGGCGACGTTCTTCTCGGTGTCGTGCACGAGGCTTTCGGCACGGTTCTTGGCTTCGACCAAGTCGCGGCGCTTCTTGTCTTCGCTCGCGTTGGCCTCGGCGTCCTTGACCATCTTGTTGATCTCGGCGTCCGACAGGCCGCCCGAGGCTTGGATGCGGATCTGCTGCTCCTTGCCTGTGCCCTTGTCCTTGGCCGAGACCTGCACGATGCCGTTGGCGTCGATGTCGAACGTGACTTCGATCTGCGGCACGCCGCGCGGCGCGGGCGGCAGGCCGACAAGGTCGAACTGGCCCAGCATCTTGTTGTCGGCGGCCATTTCGCGTTCGCCCTGAAACACGCGGATGGTCACGGCCGACTGGCTGTCTTCGGCGGTCGAGAAGGTCTGGCCCTTGCGCGTGGGGATCGTGGTGTTGCGGTCGATGAGGCGCGTGAACACGCCGCCCAGCGTTTCGATGCCGAGCGACAGCGGGGTCACGTCGAGCAGCAGCACGTCCTTGACGTCGCCCTTGAGCACGCCCGCCTGAATGGCCGCACCGATCGCGACCACTTCGTCGGGGTTGACGCCGCGATGCGGCTCGCGCCCGAAGAACTGCTTCACGGTTTCAATGACCTTGGGCATGCGCGTCATGCCGCCCACGAGCACCACTTCGTCGATTTCGCTGGCCTTGAGGCCGGCGTCTTTCAGCGCGTTGCGGCACGGCTCGATCGTGCGCTGGATCAGCACATCGACGAGGCTTTCGAGCTTCGAACGCGTGATCTTGATGTTGAGATGCTTCGGGCCCGACGCGTCGGCCGTGATGAAGGGCAGGTTCACTTCCGTCTGCACGGCGGACGAGAGTTCGATCTTCGCCTTTTCGGCCGCTTCCTTGAGGCGCTGCAGCGCCAGGCGGTCGCCGCGCAGATCGATGCCGGCCTCTTTCTTGAACTCGGTCGCAAGATAGTCGACGATTTCCTTGTCGAAATCTTCGCCGCCCAGGAACGTGTCGCCGTTGGTCGACTTCACCTCGAACACGCCGTCGCCGATCTCGAGCACCGACACGTCGAACGTGCCGCCGCCGAGGTCGTAGACCGCGATCGTGCCGGTCTTCTTCTTCTCAAGGCCGTAGGCGAGTGCAGCCGCCGTCGGCTCGTTGATGATGCGCAGCACTTCAAGGCCGGCGATCTTGCCGGCGTCTTTCGTGGCTTGGCGCTGGCTGTCGTTGAAATAGGCGGGCACCGTGATCACGGCCTGCGTGACCGTTTCGCCCAGATACGCCTCGGCCGTTTCCTTCATCTTCATCAGCGTGAAGGCGGAAATCTGCGAGGGCGAATATTTTTTGCCCTTGGAATTGACCCACGCGTCGCCGTTGTCGGCCTTGACGATGTCGTAGGGCACGAGGCCCTTGTCCTTCGACACCATCGGGTCTTCGAAGCGGCGCCCGATCAGGCGCTTGATCGCGTAGAACGTGTCGGTCGGGTTGGTGACGGACTGGCGCTTGGCAGGCTGGCCCACCAGACGTTCGCCCGATTCCGTAAACGCGACGATCGAGGGCGTCGTGTTGGCCCCTTCGGCGTTCGGGATGACTTTGGGCGTGCTGCCTTCCATCACGGCAACGCACGAATTCGTGGTGCCAAGATCGATTCCGATGACTTTGCTCATGCGACCCTCGCTTTGCGGCAATTCGCGCCCGACCCTCGTGCGAGGCATCGCGGCCGAACCCCTCGGTTCAAGTTGGACAGCGCTTGGGATGGTTCTTCAGGAAAGACCCTGCGCTCGGCAAGGCATATAGGCAGGCAAACGCAGGCGCGCAACCTTGAAACCCGCGCGCGTCGCGCTGCGGCCCCAGAATCTTTGCCGCACCCCGCCCCGCAGAATTGGCCCCGCTTGACAAGTAGAATAAATCATAGTAAGACAGCCTTGAGGATCGCCCGTCTTGCGCTCATCACGTTCCGTTGCGAGCAACGGAGGTGCAAGGCTGGCGATGGTCGCCGATACACGCAGAAGCGCGTATCGACTGCATCGAGAAACGAGGAGTGTCATGTCCAGTATCCCCAGTGTGGGGGTAACGCCCCCATTGCCGCCGGTCGGATATTCGGCCGGAGGCGAAAACCGCCAGACGTCGCCTGCCCCTGCCGTTCGCGGGGCCCGCAACGATTCGTCCCAACCGGCTGAGCGCCCAGGCGTGGCACGGCCGGGCGCAGCCGACGCAACGCCGCCCGTGGGTGCCAAGCAGCGCGCCAACGCCGTCGATGCGCCGGTACAAGACAAGGTCGAAGTCGGCACGTCGCGCCAATTGGCAGCCAAGTCGGGTCTTGTCGAAGGCAGCTTCGAGCCGTTCATCGACATTATCGACCCGCGCTACCAGACGCGCATTGCCCGCGTTTTCGGGCCCGATGCAAGTGGACCGGCACCGGAAGCGCCGACGGCACGCGTTGCCAGCAAAGCCTACGAAGCCGCCGACGCGGCTGCGAAGGCGGCGTTCAAGAAGAACGCCTGAGACGAAGGCGCCGGCTCCCTCGCCAGCGCCGCTGCATTGACCGTCCGCCACGCCGCCAGGGGATACCCCTCGCGGCGTTGCGGGCGTTTTGGCTTTAAGCGCCTCGGCTCAGGCAACCGTGTCGATACCGGCGGCAGGCGCACCCTTGGCGACGGTGACCATCGCCTCGCGCAGGATGCGGCCGTGCAGCGTGTAGCCAGGCTGGAACACCTGCACGACAGTACCTGCCGCTTGGTTCGGCGAATCGACTTGGGCCACCGCTTGGGCGATCGCGGGATCGAACGGCTTGCCCGCAAGCTCGACCTTGACCACGCCATTGCGCTCGAAAGCCTGCAGCAATTCGCGCTCGGTCAATTCCACGCCCGCGACGAGCTTGGCAAGGCTCGGATCGGCGGCCAGCGCGTCCGCCGACACATTGTCGAGCGCGCGGCGCAGATTGTCGGCCACGTCGAGCAGCGACTTCGCGAATTTCGAGACCGCGTATTTCTCGCGCTCGGCGATTTCGCGCTCGGCGCGCTTGCGCATGTTTTCGGCGTCGGCCATCGCGCGCAACGCCGCATCCTTGGTTTTGGCCATCTCGGCCTCGATCGCCGCAACCTTGGCCAACGCCTCGGCCAACGGATCGGCAGGCGCCGGGGCCTCGAACAATTCGGCCGGGATTTCGACGCTGGGGGTCGTGGGATTCTCAGGTTGGGGCGTGGCAGGCTCGGTCATGGCAGGTTCCGCTGTTGCGTGGACGGTTTCACGCCCGGATTTGGGCGTGTTTTGCGACAAACGCAAGAGACGTTTTTCAGCCGACCAGCCGGCCGATAACGCGCGCCGTATAGTCCACCATCGGGATGATGCGCGCATAGTTGAGGCGCGTGGGCCCCACCACGCCGATCGCACCGACGATGCGTTCGCTCGAATCGCGATAGGGGGCGACGATCGTCGTGCAGCCGGACAGGCCGAACAATTCGTTCTGCGCGCCGATGAAAATCTGCACGCCGTCGGCCGTCTGCGCCTGTTCGAGGATGCGGGCCATCGATTCGTGCTGCTCCAGCGCCTCGAACAGGCGGCGGATGCGCTCGAGATCGTCGAGCGCATGCACGTCGGCCAAGAGCTTCGCTTGGCCGCGCACGATCAAATACCCCTCGCGCGCCGGGCTGCCGTCGGGCGTGGACCACACGGCCAAGCCTTGTTCGACCACGCGCTGCGACAATTGGTCGAGCTCGGCGCGCGATTCGGCCAAGCGGCGCAGAATATCTTCGCGCGCCTCGACCAGCGTGCGCCCCGTAAGGTGTGCGGACAGAAAATTCGACGCCTGGATGAGCTGCTGCGGCGTGAGACCCATCGGCGTTTCGATCACGCGGTTTTCGACCAAGCCCTGCTCGGTCACGAGCACCACGAGCGAGCGGCCCGGCCCGAGCGGCACGAATTCGACATGTTTGAGGGGGGCATCGGATTTTGGGGCGATCACAAGCCCCGCCCCGCGCCCCAAGCCCGCCAGCAGATTGCTCGCCTGTTCGAGCACTTGCGTGACTGAGCGCCCGCCGGCAGCACACTGCACTTCGATCTTCTCGCGCTCGTCGCTCGACAGGCGCCCGACTTCGAGCAAGCCATCGACGAACAGCCGCAAGCCCAAATCGGTCGGCAAGCGGCCGGCCGAAATATGCGGCGAATAGAGCAGCCCTAAATCCTGCAGATCGGCCATCACGTTGCGGATCGTGGCCGGCGACAACGGATCGGCCAATTGGCGCGACAAGGTGCGGCTGCCAACGGGCTCGCCCGTATCGACATAGGCCTCGACGATGCGCCGGAATACGTCGCGCGAGCGCTCGTCCATCGCCTCGACGGCCGTCTGCAAACGCTCGCGCGTGGCACTGGGTGCAGGCGACGGGGCTTTGCGTTCGAACGGCACAATCGGGGATCGGCTCATGGCACAAGGCTAGTCACGGGTAGGTGCTGGAGTCAAATAGGGGCAAACACGCAAACACCCTCGTCCGCGCTTGCTCCGCGCCGCCACATCCGCCTAAGGTCCGGCGGTTTTTGCTTCCCCGATCCTGCACCCAGAAAAGAGACATCCCATGCGCCCTTCGGGCCGTTCCGCCGACCAGATGCGTGCCGTCAGCCTCGAGCCCGGTTTCGCCAAACATGCCGAGGGTTCGTGCTTGGTGCGCTTCGGCGACACGCATGTGCTGGTCACCGCCTCGCTCGAAGAGAAAGTACCGCCGTTTCTGCGCAACTCGGGCCAAGGCTGGGTCACGGCCGAATACGGCATGCTGCCGCGCTCGACCCACACGCGCACCGACCGCGAAGCGGCACGCGGCAAACAATCGGGCCGCACGCAGGAAATCCAGCGCCTGATCGGCCGCGCGCTTCGCGCCGTGTGCGACATGGGCGTGCTCGGCGAGCGCCAGATCAAGATCGATGCCGACGTGCTGCAGGCCGATGGCGGCACCCGCACCGCCGCGATCACGGGCGCGTGGGTCGCTTTGCATCAGGCGATCTATCCGCTCGTCAAAGCCAAGGGCCTCAAGACGCTGCCGATCCGCAGCCATGTGGCGGCCATCTCGTGCGGCATTTCGAACGGGGCGAGCGTGCTCGATCTCGACTATGCCGAAGACTCGGCCTGCGAGGTCGATGCCAACTTTGTGATGACCGGCGACGGCAAGCTCATCGAAGTGCAGGGCACAGCCGAGCGCGATCCGTTCGACCAGGACCAATTGCTCGCCATGCTCGCTTTGGCGCGCAAAGGGGTGGGCGAACTCGTTGCGTTGCAGAAACAGGCGATCGCGAAATGGACGGTCTAGGGCCGCGCAGACTTTCCGGCGGCAAGCTGGTCATTGCCACGCACAATGCGGGCAAGCTGGCCGAGATTGCCGACCTGATGCAGCCCTTCGGGCTCGACTGCGTGTCGGCGGGATCGCTCGGCGTGGCCGAGCCCGACGAGACGGGCACCACGTTCGAGGCCAACGCGATCCTCAAAGCGCGCCACACTTGTGCGGCAACCGGCCTGCCGTCGCTTGCCGACGATAGCGGCCTGTGTGTGGACGCGTTGCACGGCGATCCGGGCGTGTATACGGCGAATTGGGCTGGCCCCAAGCGCGATTGGATGCGCGCGATGCGCATGGTCGAAGCGGCCCTTGATGGTGCGGCCGACCGGCGCGCGCATTTTGTCGCCGTCCTCGCCCTCGCCTGGCCCGACGGCCATGTCGAAACGTTCCGTGGCGAAGTGGACGGCACGCTTGTGTGGCCGCCGCGGGGATCGCGCGGCTTCGGCTACGATCCGATGTTTGTACCCGCAGGCCATGCGATCACGTTCGGCGAAATGGACCCGCATGAAAAACACAAGATCAGCCATCGCGCCGTGGCGTTCGGCAAACTCGTTGCGGCGTGCTTGGCATCCAAATGAGTTTCGCCGTCTATGTGCATTGGCCGTTCTGCAAATCGAAGTGCCCCTATTGCGATTTCAACAGCCATGTGCGCGACAAGATCGACGGCGACGCCTGGAAGAACGCGCTGCTGCGCGAGATCGACCATTACGCGGAACTGACACCGGGCAAGCGCGTAACGTCGGTTTTTTTCGGCGGCGGCACGCCGTCTTTGATGGACCCTTCGCTTGCGGGCAGCGTGCTCGAGCGCATTGCCACGCGTTGGGCGATCGCCGACGAACCTGAGATCACGCTCGAGGCCAATCCCAATTCCTCGGAAGCCGCACACTTCGCCGCGTTCAAAGCAGCGGGCATCAACCGCCTGTCGATCGGCGTGCAAGCGCTCGACGATACAGCGCTCAAATTTCTCGGGCGCGGCCACGATGTGCGCGAAGCCCAGCGCGCCATCGACCGTGCGGCGGCCTTGTTCGAACGCTTCTCGTTCGATCTCATCTATGCGCGGCCCGGCCAGACGGTGACTGAATGGCAGGAAGAGCTTAAACGCGCGCTCGCCCTGCAGCCGCCGCATCTGTCGCTCTATCAATTGACGATCGAAGAGGGCACGCAGTTTCAGACTTTGTTCGCGCGCGGCCAATACAAGCTGCCCGACGAAGACGTGCAAGAGCAACTCTACGACACGACCAACGCGATGCTCGCCGATGCAGGGCTGCCCGCCTACGAAGTTTCGAACTACGCCAGACCGGGCCAAGAATCGCGCCACAATCTCGTCTATTGGCGCTACGAGGATTATGTCGGCGTGGGGCCGGGTGCGCATGGCCGCATCGCGATCGACGGCCAGCGCCACGCCACGCGCCAGGCGAAGGCACCCGAAACCTGGCTCGCAGAAGTCGCCGCAAACGGCCACGCGACGGCGGAAAGCGTGCCGCTCGAAAGGGCAACGCAGGTCGACGAAGCCGTGATGATGGGTTTTCGACTTTCCGAGGGCATCGACGCCGCGCGCTTTGAACGCGTGACGGGTGCGTCTCTCGAAGGCCCCGACGCGCTCGATCCCAAGCGTGTGGCGCGCATGATCGCCGACGGTTTCTTGGCGCGCACGCCAACCGGCCTCGCCGCCACGCCGCAGGGCATGAAACTGTTGAATGCGCTGCTGGCAGCACTCAGGGGTTAGGCGCTATCGCCAGTTTCCACGTGCCACCATTTGGGGCGCGTGCTGCGGAAAGAGTGTGCCGTGGGCCGCAGGGCCGCTGCACCGGGCTTGTCGAACACGCCGAGCAGCAAACCCACGGTCGGCGCGTCGTCGATAGCACCCAGCGAGCTGCCGCAGATCTTGCAGAACGCGCGGCTCGAGGCGGACGACGAGCGATACGTCGCGGGTTTTCCGCCCTTGCCGGTCCATTTGACGGCGTCGCGCGGGAACTCGACCCAGGCGAGCGTGAGGCCGCCGGTGTGGCGCTGGCACATTTTGCACGAGCAGGTATGCGGCCTCGCGGCGGGGGCTTTGGCCTCGAAGCGCACAGCGCCGCACAGGCAGCCGCCGCTATAGATCTTCTCGGACATGGGTCAGTTTCCGGGATTCTCGAAGGCTTCGGGGGCGGGGCTCAGAACGCGCGGGGTGTCGCGCGCGATTTCGAGCACGGCAAAACCGCGCTCGACATAGCCGTTCGGGCGCAGCCGGAAAATGCCTTCCACGCCGGCAAAACCGCCGGCAGCGGTCAGGGCCGCAGGCGAATAATCGGCACCTTCCGGGCCTTTGCCGCGCGCGAGGATGGCGGCGAGTGCGACCGCATCGTAGGCGAGGGTTGCCACGCGCGGCGGCGCGCGGCCGAAAAACTCGCGGTAGCGCTGTTCGAAGCGCGCGCGTGCGGCGGGTGCGGGGGCTGCGAACCACGCCCCCTGCAGCGAGGATTCGCGGAACAGGCGCGCATCCTCCCACAGCGGGATGCCGAGATATTTGATGCGGATCGGGTCGATCTCGTGGCCGTGCAATTGCGCCACGACCTGCACGAGCCGGTCGCCGAAATCGGGCAGCAACACGGCTTCGAAATCGAGCTCGGGCGGCGGCGGTGCTGCTTCGCCGCGTGCAAGGCGCGGCGGCGGGCCCGCCAATTGGCCCAAGCGCCGCACGGCGGGCGCATAGTCGAGGGCACCCGGCTCGTAGCGTTCGACGCGCACGAGCGTGCCACCTTGCGCTGACAAGCTCGCGCGCAACGCCTGTTCGGCCGCCTGGCCCAGCGCATTGGCAGGTACCAGCGCTGCAAACCGCTCGAGCCCGCGCCCGCGCGCAAATTCGATCGTGCGCGCGACGGCCGCTTGCGGTGCGATGCCCAGCACATAGATGCCTTCGGCGGCAATGCTGCGGTCGTTCGAGAAGCTCAAGACCGGCACATTCGCCGCGCGCAGCGTGGGTGCGATCGCCTGCGCTTCTGCGCCCAGCAGCGGACCCACCACGAGCTGGGCTTGCTGCTCGAGCGCCCATTCGGCGGCAAGCTGCGCACCTTGCGGCGTACCGGCCGTGTCGCGCACGAGCAGCACAAAATCGTCGTCGGCAAGGTCGAACACGGCTTGGGTTGCAGCATCGAGCAGCGCTTGGCCCACACCGGCATTGGCCCCCGACAAAGGCAGCAGCAGGGCCACACGCGGCGCATTGCTGCCACGGGTGCGCGACGGCGCACCGGCACCCGGCACGGCATCGACGCGCAAAGCGGGTTCGGCCGCTTCGGTTGCGGCCGGCGCCGGTGCGGATTCGACCGTCGGGACCGCAACAGTCTCGGTCGGCGCTGGCGCAGGGGCGGGCGGGACGACGCGCACGCTTGGCTGGCTCTGGCCGAAAAGGCCCGTTACGCTGTCGCGCACGCCATCGGCTGCTTGGCACGCCGCCAAAACCGGGACAAGCAAGGCCAGAACGGGAACCAGGATGCGACGCACGGCGGGAAACCCTCCTCGAACAGGCCCACTTCCAACAGGGGGCGACACTAGCGAGGCGGCGCCCGTTAATCCAGCCTCGGCGCAGGCTTTCGAACCGGGGCTTTATCTGGTCGGCACGCCGCTCGGCAATCTCGGCGACATGACGGTGCGCGGGCGCGAAGTCCTTGCCGCCGCAAGCCTTGTGGCGGCCGAAGATACGCGCGTGGCCCGCCGCCTGTTTTCGGCCCTAGGCTTGACTGCACCCAAGATTGTGCGCTTCGACCGCCAGGCAAGTGCCGCCACGGCCGCCTACATCGCCGGGCAGGCGCGTGGCCAAGTGCTGGCCTTCGTATCGGATGCCGGCATGCCCGGCATTGCCGATCCGGGGGCCGAGCTTGTGAAGGCGGCGCGCGGCGCCGGAATTCCGGTCACGGTCGTGCCCGGCCCATCGGCGATCGCGACGGCGATTGCGCTCTCGGGCCTGCCGGCCGAGCCGTTTTTGTTTCTGGGTTTTCTGCCGCCCAAGACCGGCCCGCGCGCGCGCCGCTTGGTCGAATTCCGCGATGTGGCCGCAAGCCTCGTGCTGTTCGAGGCCCCGCATCGCGCAGGCGAAACGTTGGCGGCCCTTGCCGAGATCTTGGGCCCGCGCCCGGCCGCCCTCGCGCGCGAGCTCACGAAACTGCACGAAGAATGCCGCATGGGCACGCTTGCCGAACTCGCAGCGCAATGCGAAGTCGATCCGCCGCGCGGCGAGATCGTGATCGTCGTCGGCCCGCCGCAAGCAGCGCGCGAAACTGCACTCGACGAAGCGTCCCTCGATGCGAAAATCACAGCCGCCCTTGCGATGTTGGGCGTGCGCGATGCCGCCGACCGCATTGCCGCCGAGCAGGGCCTGCCGCGCCGCCAAGTCTACGCGCGTGCTTTGGCGCTTGCGGGCAAGCGTAAGGCGTAACAATGCGCGAGCCTTCTCGCCGTCACATCGAGGCGCAACGTCGCGGACGGCTCGCCGAGACGATCGCGGCGTGGCGCTTGCGCCTCGCGGGCTGGCGCATCGTGGCGCACGATGTGCGCCTGCCCGCAGGCCAAATCGACCTCATCGCCAAGCGCGGCCGCGTGCTGGCTTTCGTCGAAGTCAAAGCGCGCGGCGCCTTCGACGATGCGGCCGAATCGCTACACCCTGCCCAAGCCATGCGCATCGCGCGCGCGGCCGAACAATTCTGCGCCAAGCGCCCGAATTTTGCCGCATTCGAACGGCGTTTCGACCTCGTCCTGGTTGCACCGGGACGGTGGCCGCGCCATATCCAAGATGCTTGGCACGACCGACGCTGAGCCCTAGATTCGGGGCACGCGCCGAGTCGCGAATTTCGACCGACAACAGGAGCGTTTCCTCATGCGCAAAGTTTCGATTCCCGTCGCCGCTGCGGTGCTGACGCTTGGCCTCGCCCTGCAGGGCTGCGTGGGCGTGGCCGTCGGCGGGGCGGCAACCGTCGGCTCGGCCGCGATGCAGGATCGCGGCGTTCGCGGGGCGGTCACCGACAATGCAATCGCGCTCGAGATCAACCATTACTGGTTCCAGAAGAGCGAGCGGCTGTTCGCGGCCGTGCAGACGCAGATCTACGAAGGCCGCGTGCTGGTCTCAGGGGCCGTCACCGACCCCGACATGCGCGCCGAGGCCATTCGCCTTGCCTGGCAGGCCAAGGGCGTGCGCGAAATCATCAACGAGATCGAGATCACCGACGAGGGCGGTCTCAAGGCCTACGCGAAGGATACGTGGGCGGCGGGCGAATTGCGTTCGCGCCTCCTGTTCGCGCGCGGCGTCAATTCGGCGAACTATTCGCTCGAGGTCGTGAACGGCACGGTCTATCTGCTCGGCGTATTCACCGACGCGGCCGAGCACGACCGCGTGCTCGGCATCGCGCGCAGCCAGTCGAGCATCCGCCGCGTCGTGAGCCACGTGATCGCGCGCGACGATCCGCGCCGCTTCCGCAGCCCGCCGGGCGAGGAGTCGGGGACGCGCTCTTGAACGGGATTGAGGCGGCGGCAGCTTCGCTGCGCGCGGCCGCCAAGCTCGGCAACGACGAGCTGCCGATCGGCGAAACCGCTTTGGCCTTGGCCGCCGCCGCACGCCCCGAACTCGATCTCGCGGCCTATCGCGCGCATCTGGCCGAGATCGCTTCTGCCGTCGGCGAAAGCCACCTTGGCCAGCCCGACACGGCGCTGGGGCGGTGCGAAGCGTTGCGCGCCGCTCTTGCCGACAAGCTCGGCTATCGCGGCGACCGTGACAGCTACGACGATCTGCAGAATGCCGATCTCGCCTGCGTGATCGAGCGGCGCCGCGGCCTGCCCGTGGCCCTTGCGATTTTGTGGATCCACGGTGCGCGCAGCCAGGGCTGGAACGCGGCGGGCCTTGCCTTCCCGAGCCATTTTTTGATCCGCATCGAAGCGCCCGACGGTCGCGCGATCGTCGATCCGTTCAATGGCGGGGCAGTGCTCGATACGGCCGAGCTGCGCAGCCTCTTGAAAAGCTTCGAAGGCCCCAAGGCCGAGCTCGAGAATCGCCACTATGCGAGCGTCAGCGACCGTGCGGTGCTGCTGCGCTTGCAGAACAACATCAAGCAGCGCCAGCTCAAGGCCGAAGCGTTCGAAGCGGCTTTGGCCACGCTCGAGCGCATGCTGATGCTGGCCCCCGAGGATCCGGCTTTGTGGCACGAAACCGGCCTCGTGCATGCAAGCCTCGACAATCTGCGCGCGGGCGTGATGTGTTTGGAACAAGCTTTGTCGCTGGTGGACGCGGGCGGCGCCAAGGCGCATCTTGCCGCCGCAATCCAGGCGCTCAAAAGCCGCCTGAACTGAAGGAAGAAGAAAGATGGGCTTTCGCGTCGCCGTCCAGATGGATCCAATCGCCGCAATCAATATCGACGGCGATTCGACGTTTGCGTTGATGCTGGAAGCGCAGCGGCGCGGCCACACGCTGTTCCACTACCATGTGCGCGATCTCTCGATGCGCGGCAAAGACAACATCACCGCCAAAGCCCATCCGGTGACGGTGCGGCGCGAGAAGGGCAACCATTATAGTTTCGCCCCCCGCGAGACGATCGACTTGGCCGCGTGCGACGTGGTGCTGATGCGCCAGGACCCGCCCTTCGACATGGCCTACATCACGGCAACGCACGTGCTTGAGCATATCCATCCGCGCACGCTCGTGGTCAACGATCCGGCCCATGTGCGCAACGCGCCCGAAAAACTGTTCGTGACCCACTTCCCGCAATTGATGCCGCCGACGCTGATCACGGCCGACACGGCCGAGATCGCCGCGTTCCGCGCCGAGTTCAAAGACATCATCGTGAAGCCGCTCTACGGCAACGGCGGGGCGGGCGTGTTCCGCATCAAACCCGACGACGAAAATTTGTCGTCGCTGATCGAGATGTTCACGTCGGCCAGCCGCGAGCCCTTGATGGTGCAGCGCTACGAGCCCGCCGTGCGCCAGGGCGACAAGCGCATCATCCTGGTCGACGGCAAAGCCGAGGGGGCCATCAACCGCGTGCCGGCGGCCGGCGAAGCGCGCGCCAACATGCATGTGGGCGGCAAGGCGATCAAAACCTCGCTCACCAAGCGCGAGCACGAAATCTGCGAAGCGATCGGCCCGGAGCTCAAAAAGCGCGGCCTCATCTTCGTGGGCATCGACGTGATCGGCGATTGGCTCACCGAGATCAACGTGACGTCGCCCACGGGCATCCAGGAAATCGCGCGCTTCGACGGCACGGATCTGGCCGCCAAAATCTGGGACGTGATCGAAGAGAAGCGCTAGACGAGCCCGCGCGCGGCGAGATACGCGCCGAGGGCGAGAAGGCCGATCAGGAACCAGCGGCGGAACGTCGCGGCCGGCATGCGATGGCGCAGTTTGGTGCCCAGTGCCATGCCGGCAAGGGCCGGCAGCACAGCCAGGCACGAGCCCAGCAACAGGTCGAGATCGTAGACATTGCCGCCCGCAAGGCTCACGCCCAGTGCGACGGTCGCGACCAGGAACGACAGGCCGAGGGCCTGGATCATGTCTTCTTTGTCGAGGCCCAGCGCCTGCAGATAGGGGACGGCCGGGATCGTGAAGATGCCCGTGGCGGCCGTGACCAGGCCGGTCAAGATTCCGACAATGGGTGCCGCCATCGCCTCGTGCCGTCCGGGTGCTGGCAGGCGGATATTGGCAAGCGCCAAGCCCGCATAGACGACCAAGGCGAGCCCGAGGGCCACGCGCGCGGCGCCGGCCTGCTCGCCCGCAAGCCAGCCCGACCCAAGCCACACGCCCACGCAGACGGCTGCCAGCATCGGCCAGAGGCGCCGCACGAGGCCGCGAAAATCGGGGCCCGCCCAAAGCTGCCAGATATTCGTCACCAGCGACGGCACGATCAGGATGGCCGCCGCTTGCGCGGGCAGCAGGGCCAAGCTCATGAGCCCCATCGCAATCGTCGGCAGGCCGAGCCCGACCACGCCTTTGACGAATCCGGCCAGCACGAAGGCGGCGGCGATACTTGCGATGAGGATGGGTTCGATCATGGCGGCGACATTGCCTGCGGCCCCGGCTTCGGCGCAATCTGGAATGCGTCAAGCGAGCCTTCGGATAGGCCGAAGGCACATACGCGAGGGAGGAAACGCAATGCGCTTCGATTTGGCCGATCTGCGCCTATTCGTGGCTGTGGCCGCGAGCGGCTCCATCACCAAGGGGGCGGCAAAGGCACATCTCGCACTCGCGTCCGCCAGTGCAAGGCTCGCCGCAATGGAAGAAGAAGCGGGCGTGGATCTGCTCGTGCGCGGCCGGCGCGGTGTGGCACCCACGGCCGCCGGCGAAGCGCTGCTCCATCATGCGCAAGCCGTGCTCGACCGTGCCCAGGCTTTGCGCGCGGCCCTTGGCGAATATGCCGACGGCTTCAGCGCCACGGTTCGCGTGGCGTGCAACACGGCCGCACTCACAGAGTTTCTGCCCCAGCATCTGGTGAAGTTCCTCGCCGCAAATCCGCGCATCGACGTGGAGATCGCCGAACAGCCGAGCTACGCGATCGCAACGTCGGTGGCGCAAGGGGCCGTCGATCTCGGCATCGCGGCCGATTCCGTGCCGCTCGGCGAACTTGCCGTGCGGCCCTTCGAAACCGATCGGCTGGTGGCGATCCTGCCGCCCGGCGACAGGCTGCGACATCGCAAATCTATCGCCTATGCCGAGATTGCCGCGCGCCCGTTCGTGGGCCTCAACGACGATGCGGCCTTGAGCCACTATATCGGCCAATACGTGGCGCGCGCCGGGCATCGGCCGCGTTTTCGCGTGCGCGTGCGCGATTTCGACGCCGTGTGCCGGCTTGTGGGGGCGGGCATTGGCGTGGCGATCGTGCCGATTACGGCCGCCATGCGCATGCGCCGGCAGACGCGCGTGGTACCCGTCGCACTCGAAGATGCGTGGATGCTGCGCCGCTTGGTTCTGTGCGCGCGGTCCTTCGAAACGCTGCCGTCCGCGGCGCGCAAACTGGCCGAGGCGCTTGCGCGTCGCAGCGCTTGAAGCGCTCCTTCAGCGCCCGGGCACGCGACCGAGATTCATGAACTGGGTTTCGCCCGATGTGCCCTGCACGCCGTCATTGTCGGTAACGGCGAACATCGTGCCGGCCCGATCGATGGCGAAGCCTTCCAGTTTCTCCAGCACCGTGCCGCGCGTCTTCGCAAGGTCGGGCACCATGTCGCGCAGCAGCGTCTTGGCCACAACCGGCACGCTTGCGGCACCGGGTGCAGCCGGCACGAGGCCGGCGACCGAGAAGCGGTAAAGCCGCTTGATCGCCGCATCGCCCCATTGGTTGTTGCGTTCGATGACGACGAAGGCATCCGTACCGTCGGCGGCGATCTCGGAGAGGCCCATCCAGCCGGCCGGCGTTTCGCCGAGCGGATAGTGCAGCACACCCCATTCCTGGGTCGCGGGCTTGAAGCGGAGGATCTTGGCGCGGCCCTTCGGGTCGTCCTTCCACTCGCGCTGGACCGCAATCCAGACGGTTTCGTCGGCACCGCGGCCGGTCGCCGTCACGCCCTCGAAACCGAAACGCAGCGCATGGCGCGTCAGCGCTTCGGGCAGCACGTATTCGGCTTCGATGTTTCCGTTCGCCGCAACGCGCAGCAACCGGTCCGGCAAAGCACCCTGCTGGCGCTCGGGATTGCCTTCCGAGGCGAGCCAGAACCCGCCGTCGGCGCGCGTGGCGATGCCCTCGATGTCGAGATCGGCGGCGGGCTTGCCGTCGCGCGACACCGTCGCGGCCGACACGATGCGGGCCGGCATGCGCGCAGCGTCGATCGTCAGAATCTGCGCCTCGCTGTAGAACGAGTCCGTCACGGCGTAGAGCCGCGCCGGCACCTGCGGATCGGCGGCCAGACCGGACAACGCGCCCCAGGGGAGCGGCACGCCGTTGGGCCCGTTGTCGGAGCGGATCGTCGGATACGTGGCCGTGCCCGGCGCTCGGCGATAGATCGTCAATGTCGAGCGCAAGCCGGTTGCCGGGTTGTCGGCCTCGGCGGCGGCGACAAAGAGGCCGCGCGCGGGGATCGCGAGCAGGCCTTCGGGTGCGACACCGGTGGGCAGCGCCTGCAGGAAGGTCGGCGCGCGGCCCGCACCTTCGTCGCGCCAGACCGTGACGAGCGAGGCGCGTTCCGAGCCGACGAAGATCAGCCGTTCGCCGTCGAATGTGGCGACTTCAACGCCTTCGGGTTCGTTGCCGCGATTGGCCGACCGCAGTTCGGGATAATGGCCCAACGCGATCGCCAGATGCTCGAGGAAATTGCCCGAGTCCCACTCGACCGTGCCGTCGCGCCGGAAGATCGTGAAACCGCGCGAGCCGTTGCGGTAGTCGCCCTCGTTCGCGGTAACGAAGCGCGTGTCGTCGAGCCATTTCACGGCATCGGACTCGCGCACGACATTCTCGAGGCGCTGCACGGGCCGGACAACCCCGTCGCGGGTCGCATCGACCTGCTCGAGCGTGACCGTTCCGGCCGAGAAATGCGCCACGACGCGCGCGCTTGCAATGTCGACGATCGCAATATGGTTGTTCTCCTGCAGCGTGACGACCGCCTCGCCGCGCGCATTCACATCGACGAATTCCGGTTCCGGATCCTCGGGCGCCACAGCCGCAAGCCCGGTCAGATCCACGCGGCGCAACGCCGCACAGTCGAGCCCGCCTGCCGCAAGCGGCAGAATCGTGAGATTGCCGGCGGGAAGCTGCGGGATGGCGCCGCGTTCGAGCCGCTCGTCGCGCTCGTTTTCGATGACCACCACGAGGAACCGGCCGTCGCGGCTGACGACGGTCGAGTCGGGCTGGCCGCCAAGGTCGCAACGCATCAGTTCGCGGCGCGCCGCAATATCGACGACGGCGACGTAGCCCGAGACTTCGCGCTTGTTGGGCGACGTATCGACGACCGTGTAGGCGCGCGCACCGCGCACGGCGACCGAGGTGAGTTCGCCCGCGAGCGGCAGGAAGCCTGCGGGGCGCGGTGCGGCCGGATCGGCGATATCGACGAAGCCGAGCCCGTTCTGCTCGCCGTCGACATAGACAAGCGTATTGCCGTCCTCGCTTGCGGCCACGATCTCGGCGATCGAGCGCTTCGTGCGGTCGCGATCGGGCGGCAGCATGCGCACCGCCTCGATGGTCGCAATACGGTCGAACATACGCGCTTCCTGGGCATGGGCGACGGCTGGCAGCAGAAGGGCAACGGCAAGGAGGGGCTTGAGGCGCATGGCGGATCCGGGTGTTTGAGCGCGCGACGAAACCGCCGCGTGGGGCGAACTTTATGCGCCGTTTGTGACGGGAAGATTACAAGGCGACCGGCGGTGCGAGCGTTGCGGCACCGCGTACAAGCGGTCCCGAAGCGCTTACGCGTCGCAGCGCTTGAAGCGGCCCATGTCGAGATGCAGATGCGTGGAATGTGCCGCATCGGATTTCGGCGTGAGCACCATATTGAAATGGCGGCACGCCCCTTGTGCGACCTCGCGCAAGAACGCCCCGCGGGGCCCGCGCTCGCCCCAATGCTGGCGCACGGAGATCGTGACACGGCCCGGCAATTCGAAACCGCCGATGTCGATCGCTTGGCCGAAGGCGTGCTCCGACAGGCGCGAGGGCCGACCCGTCTGGGGTTTGCACACGTAAGCCCCGAAATGGACGAGCAGCACCACGGGCCGGCCGAAATGGCGTTGTGCTGCCGGCTGCACCACCTCTTGTTCGAACGACGCGAGGGCAGCCGCAAGCGGGCAGCTCATCAAGGCCGAACGATTGAGCGGGATCGTCGCCTGTTCCAGCATCACGGCTTCGGCCACGCTGCATCCCTCGCGCGTCGGTGTGGTTGCGCGGCGCTCGTATTTGGCTTTGGCGGCATCGAGGGCTGCAAAACAAGCCTGCGGCGCGGGTGCAGCGGCGGGCGGCGGCGGCGCTTCGGGCACGGCAACGGGCGGGGTGCCGCGCGGCGCGCACGCCGCTAGACCCACAAGCAAGAGCACGATGGCAAAAGCGCGACTCGACACGCCGGGATTATAGGGGCCGCGTCTTCTTTCGTGAATCCGCGGCTTTGACGAGGGCCGCCGCCAGCAGCGAAAACTCCGCCTGACGCGCCGTACCTTTGCGCCAGACCAACCCCAGGTCGCGCGCCGGATCGTCCTCGACGTGCAACGCCACGAGGTCGGTTCCCCCAAGCAAGCCTGCATCGAGCGCCATTTGCGGCAGCAACGTGATGCCAAGCCCGTTGTCGACCATTTGGACGAGCGTGAACAACGACGTCGCTGCCATCGTGTCGGCGTCGGCCGAATCGCGCAGGCCGCACGCGGCAAGTGCATGTCGCTTCATGCAATGGCCGTCGGCCAGCAGCAGCAGTTTCCGTTTGCGGATTTCGGCCGTCGGCACAGTCTTGAATTTGGCAAGCGCGTCGTCGCGTCGCACGACCAGCCGAAACGCGTCGCGCCCGAGCGGAGCACCGGCATTGGGGCCGCAATCGCACGGCAAAGCGAGCAGCGCCACGTCGATGGCGCCGTTCGCGAGCTTTTCGACCAAGCGCGCGGTCAGATCCTCGACCAGAAACAGTTTGAGCTGCGGATAGGCCTTGCGCAGCGCGGGCAACGCCTTGGGCATCCAGAACGGGCTGACCGACGGGATCACGCCCAGCCGCAGTTCGCCCGTGAGCGGCGCGCGCGCCTGGTGCGCTTCGAGTGCCAGCTCCTCGGCGTCCGCCAGCAAGCGGCGCGCGCGCGCCAAGACGCGTTCGCCCAGCGGCGTGAGCAGGACCGAGCGCCGCGTGCGGTCGACGAGGGCAGCACCCAGAATCGCCTCGAGCTCCTGCAGGCTTGCGGACAAGGTCGATTGCGTGACGTTGGCGGCAGCCGCAGCACGCCCAAAATTGCGCGTGTCGGCCAGGGCCGCAAAATGGCGAAGCTGTTTGAGCGTTGGCAGATGAATCATCGTTTTTTCCGATTGAACTAACGAAATATATCAATTGGACCGATAAAGGGCAAGACCGCAGATTGCGCCTCGTTCCTGACCCCCGCTCTTCCGGAGAAAACACATGCTGACCATCGGCGACAAATTCCCCGCTTTCGACCTCAAGGCCGTCGTTTCGACCGATCCCAAAACCGCGTTCACGCAGATCGACAGCCAGTCGAACGCCGGCAAGTGGAAGATCGTCTTCTTCTGGCCCAAGGACTTCACGTTCGTCTGCCCGACCGAGATCGCCGCTTTCGGCAAGCTCAACGGCGACTTCCAGGATCGCGACGCGGTCGTCTACGGCGTTTCGACCGACAGCGAGTTCGTGCATTTGGCCTGGCGCCAGAACCATGCCGATCTGAAGACGCTGCCCTTCGCGATGCTCGCCGACATCAAGCGCGAATTGTCGACGGCCTTGGGCGTGCTCGACAAGAACGAAGGGGTGGCGATGCGCGCGACCTTTGTTGTCGACCCCGAAGGCATCATCCGCTTCGTGTCGGTCAACGATCTTTCGGTCGGCCGCAACCCGGCGGAAGTGCTGCGCGTACTCGACGCGCTGCAGACCGACGAGCTGTGCCCGTGCAACTGGCAGAAGGGCGACGACGTCCTGAAGGCCGCCTAACCCTGCGCGAAGCTGGAGAACTGCCATGTCTCTCGAAAACTTGAAAGCCGCACTGCCGGACTACGCCAAGGACCTCAAGCTCAATCTCGGGTCGCTCGACTCGGAAGCAGCGCTCAGCCCCGAACAGCGCGCGATGCTGTTCGTGGCGAGTGCGCTCGCCGTGCGCCAGCCGGTGCTGCGCGATGCGGTGCTGGCGCATTATGCGCCTGCGCTCAGCGCCGAGCAGATGGGTGCCGCCAAGATTGCGGTCGCGATCATGGGCATGAACAATGTCTATTATCGCTTCACGCATCTGGTGTCCGCACCCGACTACGCGACGATGCCGGCCCGCCTGCGCATGAACGCAATGGCGAAACCCGGCATCCCGGCGGCGGAGTTCGAGCTGCTGAGCCTGGCCGTGTCGGCGATCAACGGCTGCGGGATGTGCATGGACAGCCACGAAAAGCAGCTGCGCCAGCACGGAACCGAACCGGCGGCGATCCAAGCGGCGGTGCGCATCGCCGCGACGATCCATGCGATCGGCGTGGTGCTCGACGCCGAGGCGGGACCGGCCGCAAGCGGCATCGCCGAAGCAGCCTGACGACCGCACCCCCTTCCCCGACGCATCTGCCGGGGAAGGGGGTTGCCCCGTGCGACGTGGAATTGTAGGAAGGTTCTTCCGCAATTCCACGCTTGGACAATTCCCGATGGTTGCGCGCGTCGCTACGGTCGCCTTCAACGGCATCGAGACGATTCCGGTCGACGTGCAGGTCCAGGTCGCGTCGGGGGCACCTGCCTTTGCCGTCGTGGGCTTGCCCGACAATGCGGTCAAAGAAAGCAAAGAGCGCGTGCGTGCGGCCTTGGCAGCGATCGGCCTGTCGCTGCCGGGGCGGCGCATCACGGTCAATCTTGCCCCCGCCGATCTGGCCAAAGAGGGGGCGCATTTCGATCTGCCGATCGCCCTTGGCCTGCTCGTGGCGATGGGCGTGGTGCCGGGCGAGCTTGTCGAACGCTATGTGGTGCTGGGCGAGCTCACGCTCGATGCACGCATCTTGGCCGTTCCCGGCGTTCTGCTCGCCGCGATGGCCGCGAACGCGCAAACGCGCGGCCTCGTGTGCCCCGAGGCGTGCGGCGGCGAAGCGGCCTGGGCGGGCGATTCGCGCAGCTTCGAGATCGTCGCAGCACCCACGTTGCTGGCGCTGCTCAACCATTTCAAGGGAGCGCAGTTGCTCGCCGTCCCGCAGCCGCGCCTCGCATTGGCACAAACGAGCGGCTACGACCTCAAAGACGTGAAAGGCCAGGAGACGGCCAAACGCGCGCTCGAAGTGACGGCCGCCGGCGGCCACAATCTGCTGATGGTGGGCCCGCCCGGTGCGGGCAAATCGATGCTCGCCCGCTGTCTGCCGGGCCTGCTGCCCGAATTGAGCTCGCAAGAAGCGCTCGAAGTATCGATGGTGCAGTCGGTTGCAGGCCTCATCGAAGGCGGGCGCATCAGCCGCCAGCGCCCCTATCGCGATCCGCACCACACGGCGAGCCAAGTGGCGCTGATCGGCGGCGGACCGCGCGCCAAACCCGGCGAAGTGAGCTTGGCGCATCTGGGCGTGCTGTTTTTGGACGAATTGCCGGAGTTCCAACGCAGCGCCCTCGAAGCCTTGCGCCAGCCGCTCGAAACTGGGCGCGCGGTCGTCGCACGCGCAGCAGCACATGTGAGCTATCCCGCGCGCGTGCAGCTCGTGGCGGCGATGAACCCGTGCCGCTGCGGCTATCTCGACGATCCGGGCCAAGCCTGCGGACGCGCGCCCAAATGCGCTGTCGAATACCAAACCAAAATCTCAGGGCCCTTGTTCGACCGCATCGACCTGCACGTCGATGTGCCGCCCGTACGCGCGGGCGATTTGTCGCTGCCGCCACCGGCCGAAGGTTCGGCCGATGTCGCCAAACGCGTGGCTGCCGCGCGCGACCGCCAGCGCGCGCGTTTTCAATCATTGCCGCCGACCAACCGCCCGCGCAGCAACGCCGAGCTCGACGGCCAAGCGCTCGAAGCCCTCGCCGCCCCCGAGCCAGCGGGCCGCAAACTGCTCGACGACGCGGCCGAGCGCATGAAGCTCTCGGCGCGCGGCTATCACCGCGTGATGCGCGTGGCGCGCACGCTTGCGGACCTCCAGGCGATCGAAATTCCCACCCGCGCGCATATCGCCGAAGCGCTGGGCTATCGCCGCGTGCAGCTGGCGCGGTAGGGGCAGCTTTAGTTTAAGTGATACCAGATTCGTATTTGAATGCAGCCGTGACCGTGTTAATATCCTAGATAGGATTGCAGTTGTTTAAGCGATTTGTGCTGTTTGAAAAGTGAATATTGGGGTGCGGCACGCGACAGGCCGAGAATCCGCGCGAACTGCGCTACGTTTTCAGTAAAAACAATGGCTTAAACGCAAAAACGTCGCGCCTAGGTCGCGTCCATGTCGCATGGACGTCGCGCGTATGTCGCGTCTATGTCGCGTCTATGTCGCGCAGGGTTAACGACGGGCGGGCGCAGCACGTCAGGACAAAAATCAGCTCGATTTGCCGATCATGCGGCCGAGCTTGGCGCCGCCGAATATGTGGAAATGCAGATGCGGTACGTCCTGGTGGCCGTTGACGCCGCAATTGGTGAGCACACGATAGCCGTCGGCGGCGATGCCCAGCAGTCGGGCGACGTCGCCGACCGCTTTGAGAAAGCCCGCCTGCATTTCGGCCGGGGCGTTGGCGGTGAAATCGTCCATCGACACGTACGGACCCTTCGGGATCACCAGCACATGGACGGGCGCTTGCGGGGCGATGTCGTGGAAGGCCAGCACGAATTCGTTTTCGTAGACCTTCTTGCACGGGATCTCGTCGCGCAGGATGCGGGCAAACACGTTGTTGGGATCGTAGGCCATCGCGCAAGGTCCCGTGGTTCAGGAATCCGACTTGGCCGGGTCGCGCGCCGCTTTTTCGGCAATGCCGGAAAAGCCTTCGCGGCGCGCAAGCTCGGTCCACACTTCGGCCGGCACTACCTTCATGTCGGCCCACAGCACCAGCAGATGGTACATGAGGTCGGCGCTCTCCTCGATCAGCCGTTTGCGGTTGTCGCGCACGGCTTCGATGACCACTTCGACCGCTTCCTCGCCGACCTTCTGGGCGATCTTCTTGGTGCCCTTCTGGAACAGCTTGGCGGTGTGCGAGGTGGCGGGATCGGCATAGCGCCGCTCTTCGATCGTCTGGAACAGGCGTTCGAGAACGGCGTCGGTCGAAGCTGGTTTGGCGTCGTCGATCATGGCGCCGAGTCTGGCAGAGCCTTGCCCGCTTGGAAAGGGCGAACCGCAATGCCCGCCGCCGCCAGATGGGCCTTCACCTGGCCCACGCTGAACGTGCCGAAATGGAACACCGAGGCAGCAAGGACGGCGGCCGCATGGCCGTCGCGAATGCCGGCGGCAAAATGCGCGAGCGTGCCCACGCCACCGGAGGCGATAACCGGGATGGTTACAGCATCGGCCACGGCGCGCGTGAGTTCGATGTCGAAACCGGCCTTGGTGCCATCGCGATCCATCGACGTCAGCAGGATCTCGCCGGCACCGAGTTCGGCCATGCGGCGGGCCCAGGCCACGGCCTCGAGGCCCGTCGCGTTGCGCCCGCCATGGGTGAAGACTTCGAACCGGTCGGGGCCGACGCGTTTTGCGTCGACCGCCACGGTCACGCATTGGCTGCCGAATTTCTCGGCCGCCTCGCACACAAACTCGGGCCGCGTGACGGCCGCCGTGTTGATCGAAGCTTTGTCCGCACCCGCCAGCAAGAGTTTGCGGATGTCGTCCACGGTGCGCACGCCGCCGCCGACGGTGAGCGGCATAAAGCAGCGCGCAGCCGTTCGCGCCACGACGTCGTAGATGGTCTCGCGGTTTTCGTGGCTTGCGGTGATGTCGAGGAAACAGAGTTCGTCGGCCCCGGCCGCATCATAGGCGGCGGCGGCTTCGACCGGGTCGCCCGCGTCGATCAGATCGACGAAATTGACGCCCTTGACCACGCGGCCGTCTTTGACGTCGAGACACGGGATGATGCGGACTTTCAGCATCACGCCTCCAAAAGCCGAATGGCTTCGGCCAAATCGATGCGGCCGTCATAAAGGGCGCGGCCCGAAATCACACCGGCAATGCCGTCGGCCGCGCGGGCCTTCAAGGCCGCAAGGTCGGCAAGCGAAGAAACGCCGCCCGAGGCGACGACCGGGATGGGCACGGCGCGGGCCAAGGCGGCCGTCGCTTCGACATTCGGGCCTTGCATCGCACCGTCGCGATCGATGTCGGTATAGACGATCGCGGCCACCCCGGCATCGACGAAACGGCGGGCCAAATCGAGCGCCGTGACGTCCGAGGTTTCGGCCCAGCCTTCGACAGCAACCCGCCCGTCGCGCGCATCGATGCCGACCACGATGCGGCCCGGCCAATCCTTGCACGCTTGTTTGACGAGGCCCGGATCGCGCAAAGCAATCGTACCGAGGATCACGCGGGCAATGCCGGCCTCGAGCCAAGTGCGTATATGGGCAGCCGTGCGAATCCCGCCGCCGAGCTGGACGGGCACCTTCACGCGTTTGAGGATCGCTTCGACGGCCGCCCCGTTTTTGGATTGGCCGGCAAACGCCCCGTCGAGATCGACGAGATGCAGCCAGCGGCAGCCGGCCTCTTCGAACGAAGCGGCCTGGGCGGCGGGATCAGTGTTGAACACGGTCGCTTGGTCCATCTCGCCACGCAGCAAGCGAACGCAAGCGCCCTCTTTGAGGTCGATGGCCGGGAACAGGATCATGGCCGCCACGCCAAAAAGTTGGCGATCAGCTGCAGCCCTACCGCCTGGCTCTTTTCGGGGTGGAATTGCGAACCGGCGATATTGTCCTTCGCCACCAGCGCCACGATCGGGCCGCCGTAATCGGCGGTTGCAACCACGCAAGCCCGGTCCAGCGGCTCGAAACAGTAGCTGTTGGCGAAATAGACGTGTGGGTCGGCCGGCCAATCTTTGACCAGCGGATGCGACTTGCAGGAAAGACCATTCCAACCAAGCTGCGGCAACTTCAGATTTGGATCCGCCGGGGTCATGCGGCGCACATCGCCCGCAATCCAGCCGAGGCCAGCATGAGTCCCGTGTTCGAAGCCTTGCGTCGCAAAAAGCTGCATGCCCACGCAAATGCCGAACAGCGGCACGGCGCGGCGATGCACAGCATCTTCGAGCGCTTCTACCATGCCGGGTACGGCGCGAAGGCCCGAAGCGCAATCGCCGAAAGCCCCCTGGCCGGGGACCACGATGCGGTCGGCGTTGCGCACGATTTCGGGGTCGGAGGTGACGTCCACCGTCGCGGCCGATCCGGCGACATGGCCAAAGGCCTTGGCGGCGGAGCGCAGATTGCCCGCCCCGTAATCGACGATCGCGATTTTCATGGCGTGGCGCGGTGGCGCTGGAACCAATCTCGCTCGGCTTCGGCAAGGTTGCGCCCGCTGGCAAGCCCGTGTTCGGGCATGCCGCGGCGCTCGAGCTTCTTGCGCAGAAGCTCCGGACCCTCGAAGCCGATCAGCAGCGAGATCGCAAGGCCGAAGGCCGCATCGGCGGCCGGATCGAGCACGAAATATTCGCCGACGACGGCCAGAGCCGCCAGGGCTGCCACCAGCATCAGGGCAGCAAACCACAGGCGATGGTAGAGGGCCCAGAACGGGCCGAATACGAAGGCGGCCCAGCTGAATCCGTCTTTGACAAAGCGCGCATCGCGGTCGGGACCGGTCCCGAACGGCGAAAAATGCACGGTGTAGAATTTGGCCGCCATGGCGCGTCAGGCCGAGCCGCTGCCGAGCACGCCCTTCGTCGAGGGCACGGCATCGGCCTTGCGCGGATCGATCGCGATCGCAGTGCGCAAGGCGCGGGCCAGCGCCTTGAAGCAGGATTCGACGATGTGGTGGTTGTTTTCGCCGTAGAGATTTTCGACGTGCAGCGTGAGACCGGCCGCTTGCGCGAAGGCCTGGAACCATTCCTTGAACAGTTCGGTGTCCATGTCGCCGAGCTTGGGGCGCGAGAAGGCGACCTTCCAGATCAGGTAGGGCCGGTTCGAGGCGTCGAGGGCAACGCGGGTCAGCGTCTCGTCCATCGGGATCGTCGCTTCGCCGTAGCGCACGATGCCGGTGCGGGCACCCAAGGCCTTCGCCACCGCCTCGCCCAGCACGATGCCGCAATCTTCGGTCGTGTGGTGGAAATCGATGTGCAAATCGCCCTTGGCGCGCAGCTTGATGTCGATCAGCGAATGGCGCGAGAGCTGCTCGACCATGTGGTCGAGAAAGCCGATGCCGGTCGCAACGTCGTACACACCCGACCCGTCCAGATCGACCGTGGTTTCGATCTGGGTTTCCTTGGTGGTGCGGCTGGCGCTGGCGCGGCGGGGGGCGGGCGATTTGTTCGGCATAGCGCCCTGGTTTTAGCAGAGCCTGCATGCGGGAGGCCACAATTAACCGGCGCTTGATCCCGAGCGCCAATCTGCCTAGATCGATGGCTGGAACGACGGCAAAGGCAGACGCGGATGGATCAGAACAAGCCCGAACTTTGGCACGGCACGACGATCCTGGCCGTGCGCCGGGCCGGCCGCGTGGTCATTGCCGGCGACGGCCAGGTGAGCCTCGGCGCCACCGTGATCAAGTCGAACGCGCGCAAGGTGCGGCGCATCGGCCCCGGCAATGTAATCGCAGGTTTCGCCGGGGCCACGGCCGATGCGTTCACGCTGTTCGAGCGGCTCGAAGCCAAGCTCGAAAAACATCCGGGCCAACTCACGCGGGCTTGCGTCGAGCTCGCCAAAGACTGGCGCACCGACCGTTATCTGCGCCGCCTCGAAGCCATGATGGCTGTGGCCGACGCCTCCGTGAGCCTCGTGCTGACAGGTACCGGCGACGTGCTCGAGCCCGAAGACGGGCTCATCGGCATTGGATCGGGCGGGTCCTATGCGCTGTCGGCCGCGCGCGCCCTTGTTGGGGCAACCGAGCTTTCGGCGCGCGAAATCGCCGAGCGCAGCTTGCGCATCGCCGCTGAAATCTGCGTCTACACCAACGGCAACCTCACGATCGAAGAGCTATGACCCAAACCGCCTTCTCGCCGCGCGAAATCGTCTCCGAACTCGATCGCTACATTGTCGGTCAAGACGCCGCCAAGCGCGCCGTCGCGGTTGCCTTGCGCAATCGCTGGCGCCGGCTGCAGCTCGCCCCCGAACTTCGCGACGAGGTGCTGCCCAAAAACATTCTGATGATCGGGCCCACCGGCTGCGGCAAGACCGAGATCGCGCGGCGTTTGGCCAAGCTTGCGCAAGCGCCGTTCATAAAGGTCGAGGCGACCAAGTTCACGGAAGTGGGCTATGTCGGCCGCGATGTGGAGCAGATCGTTCGCGATCTGCTCGAAATTGCGATCCAGATGACGCGCGAGCGCCTGCGCAAAGAAGTCGAAGCGCGCGCCGAGCTTGCGGCCGAAGAGCGCGTTCTCGAAGCGCTCGTCGGCAGTTCCGCTTCCGCCGACACCAAGCAGAAATTCCGCAAAATGCTGCGCGAAGGCCAACTCGCCGACCGCGAAATCGAACTGCAAGTCGCCGACAATTCCGCGATGCAGATGCCGATGGTCGATCTGCCCGGCATGCAAGGCGGCCAGATGGGCATGCTCAATCTCAACGACATGCTGTCCAAGGCCTTCGGCGGGCGCAGCAAGCCGCGTCGCATGAAAGTCGGCGAAAGCCACGACATTCTGCTGCAGGAAGAGGCCGACAAGCTCCTCGACCAGGATCGCGTACTGAAGGAAGCCAAGCTCGCGGTCGAGCAGAACGGCATCGTGTTCATCGACGAGATCGACAAGATCTGCGGCCGCGGCGAGCGCACGGGCGGGGCGGATGTAAGCCGCGAAGGCGTGCAGCGCGATCTTTTGCCCCTGATCGAAGGCACCACGGTTTCGACCAAACATGGGCCGATCAAGACCGATCATGTGTTGTTCGTGGCGTCGGGGGCGTTCCATGTCGCCAAACCGTCGGAGCTGCTGCCCGAACTGCAGGGCCGCTTGCCGATCCGCGTCGAGCTCAAGGGTCTCGAAAAGGGCGACTTCATCCGCATCCTGACCGAGCCCGAGAACAGCCTGATCAAGCAATACGTCGCACTGCTGAAAACCGAGAACGTCGCCCTGTCGTTCGGCGAAGACGCCATCGACGCGATCGCCGACCTCGCAGCCGAGGTTAATCGCGGCGTGGAAAACATCGGCGCGCGGCGGCTTCACACGATCCTCGAACGGCTGCTCGAAGAGATCAGCTTTTCGGCCTCGGACCGCGGCGGCGAAGCGATCGCGATCGACGCGGCTTACGTCCGCGAAAAAATCGCCGACCTCGCCAAGAACGCCGACCTGTCGAAGTTTATCTTGTAGAGGGCGTGTTCGCTTTTTTGAGCTGGTCGTAAATCAGCCCACCCGCGGCGCCTACGCCGGCGCCGATCAATGCGCCTGTGCCGGCCGAAACACCGTTCGGCAGCAGACCGAACGCACCGCCGACCGCGGCACCCACGCCGGCACCGACGAGCACACGCTCTTGGGTTTTGCTCAAATTTATATCACGCAGGCTCGAACAGCCCGACAGCGCCAAAGCGGCCACGAGGGCGGCTGAAATTGTCATAATTCTCATGACGATCTCTCCTTCTGGCGGCGATTTTAGCGCGCAGATTTGGTTCTGCGAACAGATAAATGCGCGGTTTTGAGCCGTTCCAGGAGGTCGGCAACGTCCGCCTCCTCGAGATCGCCGATCGAAACCGCGAGCCGGTTGGCAAGCTCGGTGCGGGCCGCATCGAGGCCGCTTGTGTCGACCGTGACCTTGGGATGCGACAGGCCGACGAGCCGGTGCATCTCCTCGAAATCGTCCCAGATCAGGCCGAAATATTCGCAGATCTGCACGACGAGGGCCGGCGACGGCAGACCGCGATGGCCGTGTTCGAGGGCGGAGAGATAGGCCTGGCTGATATCGAGTGTGCCCGCCATCTGCTTCAGCGTGAGGCCGCGCGCACGGCGAAGGCTGCGCACCTTGGCGCCGAACGGCGTCATCGGTTGCGGCGCAAAAGCACGTAGAGCGCACCCGCCCCGCCATGCGGCAGACGGGCTTGCGCTTGGCGCAGAATACGCCCGCCACAGGGGCCGAGCCGCAGCCAATCGGGCACATGGCGGCGCAAAACGCCGTCGCCGTCTTTGCCCTTGCCGGTCACGATCAGCAGCATGCGTGCGCCGCTTGCGACCGCATCGGCCATAAAACGATCGAGCGCTTGATGGGCGCGCATCTCGGTTAGCCCATGCAAATCAATGGCGCGGTCGATCGGCAATTCGCCGCGCTCGAAGCGCCGCGCGGTGTTGCGATCGAGACCCGGATTGGGGGCCGATTTCGGCGGCGGGACCGGAGCGGGGCGCGTGAAAAACAACGGTGCTGCATCGGCCGCAGCGAAGAGAGGCGCTTTGGCCACGACGGCAGCAACGGCTGGCGAAAAGCGCTTGGGCGGCGCTTTACGCAGCGGGACGACGTCGCGCATCGCCAAGTCGAAGAGATGGGCGTCGGGAAGGGTCCTGCGCGCCATCGTCGTCGCTTTACATTTTGATCGCGAATTCGCGCTTGGTGTCGGCGTCGACGATCAGATTGTCGCGGCCAAGCTCGGTTGCGTTGCGCTTTCCACAAAAGGCCATCGTGATGTCGAGCTCTTTGCGGATGATCTCGAGCGCTTTGGTCACGCCTTCCTCACCCATCGCACCAAGGCCATAGAGGAACGCGCGGCCGATATAGGTGCTCTTCGCACCAAGCGACAGCGCCTTCAGCACATCTTGGCCCGAGCGAATGCCGCCGTCGAAATGCACCTCGATCTTGTCGCCGACCGCGTCGACGATGGGGGCAAGCTTGGCGATCGACGACAAGGCGCCGTCGAGCTGGCGCCCGCCGTGGTTCGATACGATCAGCGCATCGGCCCCCGACTGGGCGGCGAGAAGCGCATCTTCCTCGTCGAGAATACCCTTCAGGATCAGCTTGCCGCCCCACAGATCCTTGATCCATTTGACGTCGTCCCACGACAGGCGCGGATCGAATTGCTGGGCGGTCCAGGCCGACAGCGACGACATGTCGTCGACCCCCGTCACATGGCCCACGATGTTGCCGAAGCCGCGGCGCTGCGTGCCGAGCATGCTGAGGCACCAGGCGGGCTTCGTCATCATGTCGAGAATGTTGGGCAGGGTCAGTTTCGGCGGTGCGGTGAGGCCGTTTTTGATGTCCTTGTGGCGCTGCCCGAGGATCTGCAGATCAAGCGTGAGCACGAGGGCCGAGCATTTGGCGTCTTGCGCGCGCTTGATCAGGCGCTTGATGAAATCGCGGTCGCGCAGCACATAGAGCTGGAACCAAAACGGCTTGTTCGTGTTTGTAGCCACGTCTTCGATCGAGCAAATGCTCATCGTCGAAAGCGTGAAGGGCACGCCGAACGCGGCGGCAGCGCGCGCCGCCAGAATTTCGCCGTCGGCATGCTGCATGCCGGTCAAGCCCGTCGGCGCCAAGGCGACCGGCATGGCGGCGTCGATGCCGACCATTTTGGTCGCAAGCGAACGGCCTTCCATGTTGACGGCCACGCGCTGGCGCAGGCGGATATTTTCGAAGTCGCTCGTGTTGGCGCGGTAGGTCTGCTCGGTCCAGGAGCCCGAATCCGCATAATCGTAGAACATGCGCGGCACGCGGCGCTTCGCCATCAGTCGCAGATCTTCGATGCTTGTTACGGCAGCCATGGATGCGGTCCCTCTCCCCAATGAAAGCGCAATGTGCCCGCTCAAGCGGCCAGAATCCAGGCCCGAAACGCGGCCGCGCGCGGATCTTCGGGCAGACTCTTGGGCCCGACGACCCAATAAGCGTGGCGCGACGGCAATTCGATGTCGAACAATTTGACGAGGCGACCGGCCGCCAGATCGTCTTCCAGCGGCACGCTGCGCCCGATCGCAACCCCCTGGCCAAGGCGGGCAGCCGCATAGAGCAGGCCTGAGTCCGAGAAACCGGGCCCGCGATCGGCAAGCGCTTTTCCCAAGCCCAGCAAAGCGAGCCACGGCGCCCATGCCAGACGCGGTTCGCTGCTGCCAAGGGCCACATCGTGTAGCAAGGTCGCGCGGCGCAGATCGGCAGGTTTGCGCAAGCCGGGCTTGCCGTAGACAAGGCCGGGGCTCGCGCACATGAAGATTGTCTCGCTTGCGAGCCGGTCGGCGCGCGCATTGGCGGGCGGGGCGACGGCGTAGCGCACGGCGATATCGACCGCATCGCGCGCGAAGTCGACGAGCCGAATTTCGGGGCGCAGTACCACATCAATTTCAGGATAGAGCGCATGGAATTTCGGCAAGCGCGGCAAGAGCCAGTTCAGCGCAAAACTCGGCAGTGTGCTGACCGTCAAACGCCCGCCGCGCGGGCGCGCGCGAAGCGTTCGCGTTGCGGCAACGAGTGTCGCAAAGCCGGCCTCGAGCCCGGGCAGATAGGCTTGGCCCGCATCGGTGAGGGCGAGCCCGCGCGCCAGACGCCGGAACAACGGCAGCCCCAGCTGCTGTTCGAGGCTCGCGACTTGCTGGCTCACGGCCGCGGGTGTGACTCCAAGCTCGCGCGCGGCAGCGGCAAAACCGCCGGTGCGGGCGGCGGCTTCAAAGGCACGCAGAGCGTTCAAGGGCGGCAGCGGGCGGACCATATGGCTTAGTATAGCTAAGCCTAGCGTTCGGAAAACTGGTTTGCGCAAACACAGCACTTGCGCGAGAAAAGATCGGCAAACAGGAGGCAGGCATGGAACTCACGCTCTACGACACCCCCTATTCCGGCAATTCCTACAAATGCCGCCTGATGCTGCACAAGCGCGGCTTGGCCTATCGGCGCATCACGGTCGACATCGACAAGGGCGAAAGCCGCACGCCGGAATTTCTGGCGCTGAACCCGAACGGGCGCGTACCGCTGCTCGTGCTGCCGGACGGCACGGCACTCGCCGAATCGAACGCGATCCTGGCGTGGCTGGCACGCGGCACCGCGTATCTGCCCGACGAACCGGTCGCGTTTGCGCAAACGCTGCAATGGCTGTTCTTCGAGCAATACAGTCACGAGCCCAATATTGCGACCGTGCGCTATTGGCTCACGCACAATGTCGAGATCACGCTCTATCGCGAGCTTGCGATCGCACACAAGCGCGAGCAGGGGGTGGCAGCCCTGCAGGTGATGGAAACGCATCTGCAAACGCACACATTTTTTGTCGGCACAGCGCCGACCATCGCCGACATCGCCCTTTACGCCTACACGCATGTCGCCGAAGAGGGCGGCTTTTCGCTTGAGCCCTATCCGCAGATAAGGGACTGGCTTGCGCGCGTGGCGGAAGATGCCCCGCATATTCCGATCGATGCTTGAGGGTGGCGAGGCTTAGCCTTACCAAGCCTCAGCTTGTGCGCAGGCGCCGCTCGGCAACGCTGCGCGGCAGCAGGATCCATGCACGCCCGGTCGAGCGCATGCGCCCGGCCTGCTCGGCCGCAAGTTCGCCCGCGCCCCAGAACACGTCGCCGCGCACGGGCCCGCGAATGGCGCCGCCCGTGTCTTGCGCCATCAACAGACGGCGGACGCGGCGCGCGGCGTCGAGAGGGTCATCGGCATCCAGAAAAATCGGCACGCCCATCGGCAGGAACGTGCGATCGACGGCAAGCGAACGGCCCGGGGTGAGGGCAACGCCCTCGCTGCCGAGCGGCCCTTCGCCCTCGATCGTTCGGAAAAACACGTAGGACGGGTTGGCGTTGCGCAATTCGGCCGCTTGCGCCGGGTTCGCGGCAAGCCACGCGCGGATCGACTGCATCGAAACGTTTTCGCGCGCCATCAAGCCGCGTTCGATCAGCACACGGCCGATCGGCACGTAAGGATGGCCGTTCTGGGCAGCAAAACCGACGCGCACGACGCGCCCACCGTCGAGCCGCACGCGGCCCGAGCCTTGGACCTCGAGGAAAAACGCATCGTCGGCACTGTCGACCCACAGGATCGGCCGCGCGCGATTGCCAAGCGACCCGCCAACGATGGCAGCGCGCGGCTCGTAGGGCCGCAAGACGCCGCCCTCGACACGGCCTGCCAGACGCTGACCGCGCAGCTCTTCACGGAACGCGCCAAGATCGATCGTGACGAGATCGTCGGGCCGGCCCAACAACGGCACCGTATGGCGTTGCGTGCGCACAAGGCTGCCGCGCAGCTCGGGCTCGTAATAGCCCGTGAACAGGCCCTCGCGCACGTCGTTGTTCGAGAGCGCAAACGGCATGAATTCGCGCTCGAAGAATGCCCGCGCCATCGCGGGCGAAAGCGACGGCAGGGCCGCACAGGCAGCACGCCAATCGGCAACCTGGCCGCCCAGCGCATCCGGCCCCACGGTCTGCGTATCGGCAAGACGGGAAAGGCGTGCACAGGTGCGTACGAACGCCGGCAACACCTCTTCCACACGGTCGGCATTCCAGCCCGGCAGATCGGCAAAGCGAGCCTGCGAAAGCACCAAGCGCGGTGTGGGCTGTTCCGGCGCTGGGGCTGCCGGTGCAGGTGCCGGCGCGCGTACGACAGGCGTGGGCGCGGCGGCACAGCCCGCGAGCAAAAGCGCAAACAGGAAGGCGGCCGCACGCATCGCCGGTAGGCGGTTTAAGCGGCGTCCTCGGTGCGGATAAGCAGCCAATTGGGATCGCGGCTGCGCGTGTCGCGCGCGAAGGTCCAAAGGTCGGTAAGCTTCGTCACGCTTGCCGCCTCGCCGTCGATCGCTTGGCCTTCGGCATCGCGCAGCACATTGACCTGTTCGGTCACGAACTTGACTGTGACTTCGGCGAAGCGGCCGGCCATGCGCAAACCTGCGATGTCGGCACTCTGGATGCCGACCAACGTCGTCTCGAGCGTCTGTTTGGCGGTTTGGCGGCTCTGGATGGCACCGGCAAAGCCCGAATAGACGTCCGGTGCCAGCAGGGGCTTCAGCGTCTGCGTATCGCCTTGGGCGTAGGACATCAAGATCATCTCGAACGCACCGCGTGCGCCCTCGACGAATTCGGCCGGCACGAAGCTCGGGTCGGCGCGGCGGATCTCTTCAAGCCCGAGCTGCAGGGCCGGGTCGTTCAGAACGATCTTGGCAGGCGCTTCCGGGGGACGAGCGGCACCCGGGAACGGCGTGACATTGTCGGGGATCTGCTCGGCGCGCTCGGTCGTCAAATCGGCCGGGCGCTCAGGCGGGCGCCGGTTCCAGCGCTCGGCATCCTCGGCCCCCGTGCGTTTGCCCAAAATGCTGCGCAAGCGCAGCACCAGGAAGGCCGCAACCGCTGCAAAGAGCAAAATGTCCATAATTGCCATCGTGTCCATCCAAATCGGCGTATTTGCCGTCGTTTTTGCCGCACGTTTTTGCGGGCGCATTAGCAAGTGCGTTTGCAGGTGCGACAACAATAAATAAGGGCGCGAGAGCACAGGAACAAGCGCCTTGGCCGGGATTCTTGCATTCGGGCGGCTAAAGCGCCATTTTCCAGCTCGAAATGCTGCTCGTGCGCCATGGCCAGTCCGAATTCAACGCGGTTTACGCGCGAACCCGCGTCGATCCCGGCATTCCGGACCCGAAATTGACCGACGAGGGCCGCCGCCAGGCGCTCGAGGCTGCGGCCAAGCTCGCGGCGCACGGCGTGACGCGCATGTTGGCCAGTCCCTACACACGCGCCATCGAAACCGCCGAGATCATCGCGCGCAGCCTTGGCGTGGGCGTCGGCATCGAACCGTTGGTCCGCGAGCGGGCGGCCTTCCATTGCGACATCGGCACACCGCGCGAAACGCTCAAAAGCCGCTTTCCGGCGCTCGATTTTGCGCATCTCGAGGATCCATGGTGGCACGACCATGTGACACTCGGCTTCGACGAAAGCGAGGCCCAGATCCATGATCGCGGGCGGCTTTTCCGCAGCCGGGCAGCCCTGCTGCCGGACCGCGACACGGTTGCGGTTGTCACACATTGGGGTTTCATTCGCGCCGTGACCGGCATCGAGGCCAAAAACGCCGAGATTTTGCGTTTGAGCTTTGCCGAGAACTGAGCAGGGGGATTGAGCAAGAGGCGGACTTCATGTTACGCGCCTGTCTCGTTTTCCTCCGACCGGAGCTCGCCTTCCCATGACAAATCCCGCCGCCCCCGCCGAAGGCCCGGTTTTCGCGGTCCTGACCCAGTATCTGAAGGATCTGTCGTTCGAGAGCCCGCGCGCTCCTGATATCTTCCTCGCACAAGACAAAAACCCGCAAGTGACCGCCGACGTCAAAGTCGAAGCGCGTCCGCTGGGCCAGGACGTGTACGAGGTCGAGCTTTCGATTGAGGCGAAGGCCATGACCGGCGAAGAGCCGGTTTTTGTGATTGAGTGCCTTTACGCCGGGGTGTTCCAGCTTTCGGGCCTCGGCCAAGATCATCTCGGGCCATTCTTGATGATCGAATGCCCGCGCATGCTGTTCCCGTTTGCGCGCAACATCGTGGCGGATTCGACGCGCGAAGGCGGTTTCCCGCCGCTGCTGCTACAGCCGGTGGATTTCGTCGAACTCTACCGCAAGCGCATTGCCGCCCAAGAACCGCCGCCGGCCCCGTCGGCGCAGGGGCCGACGTCGAAAATCATTCTGCCGAACTAAGAACGCGTTCGCTCAAGCGTTCCACAACGCGTTTTTGAGCTTGGCGACCGCCGCCTGATGGGCGGCGAGCTCGGCCTCGCTCGGGGCGAAGATGCGGGCTGGCCGCGCAATTGCGGCCGGCACGGGAGCCGACAGTTCGGGTGCGGCACCGGCGGCGGGCTTTTCGCCCAACGCCATGCCGACTTGGCGGCCGCCGAGCAGCTCGAGATAGACCTGTGCGAGCAGTTCGGAATCGAGCAAAGCGCCGTGCAGCGTGCGGTGCGTATTGTCGATGCCGAAACGTTTGCAGAGCGCGTCGAGCGAGGCGGGTGCGCCTGGAAATTTGCGCCGTGCCATCTGCACCGTGTCGATCGCGCGCGTAATGGGGATGCGCTCGAAATTCGCGCGCCGCAACTCGGCATTGATGAAACCGATGTCGAATTCGGCGTTATGGATCACGAGTTTCGATTCGCCGATGAAGTCGAGAAACTCGGACGCGATCATCGAAAAGAGCGGCGCACCCGCAAGCTTGGCATTCGACAGGCCGTGCACGGCGACCGCCTCGGACGGCACTTCCATTTCGGGATCGAGCAGCGTGTGGAATTTCTGCCCGGTCGGCAGATGATTGACGAGTTCGATGCAGGCGATCTCGACGATGCGCTGGGTTTTGGGATCGAGGCCGGTGGTCTCGGTATCGAGGACGATTTCGCGCATCAGAAAACCTGCCGTCGTTGCGGGGATGTCTTCGCCAGTCGTAGCGCTTTTTTGAGCGCGCGCAAGGTTGCTAGAAGCCCAAGGCCCGAGATCGCGACCAAATCGGCACGCCGACGCTTGACCGCGTCCGGCATTTGGCGGGCGAGAATACCCGCGAGCTTTTCTTGCGTCATGCCGGGGCGGGCGAGGGCGCGCTGCCGCTGCAGCATCGCCGACGCCGATACGACGACGACAAAATCGCAGCGCCGCACCGACGCAGTTTCGAGCAACAGCGGCACATCGAGGCATACAACACGGCGACGATTGCGCGCATGCGTCGCCACGAAACGGCGGCCGGCATTTGCGGCCAGCGGATGCAAAATGGCCTCAAGCCGCCGCAAAGCAGAAGGGTCTGCGAAGACCTGCTTGCCCAAGAGCTGCCGATCGATAGCGCCCCTGGCTTCGACACCCGGAAACGCAGCTGCGACCGGCGCCACACCCGCTCCGCCAGCGGCCAGCAATGTATGGATCGCCGCATCGGCATCGTGGACGGGGATGTGCAAACGGCGCAGCAGCCGGGCGGCCGTCGATTTGCCCATCGCGATCGAACCCGTGAGCCCGAGAACGCGCATGGCGATCGCTAGTCCGGCACGACGCCGTTGGCCCGCAGGAAACCCAACAGCGGCAACAGCGGCAAACCGAGGATCGTGAAAAAATCGCCGTCGACGCGCGAAAACAGCTGCGCGCCGAGACCTTCAAGCTGATAGGCGCCGACCGACAGATACGCATTTTCGCCGGCTGCATCGAGATATCGCTCGATGAAAGCAGCCTCAAGCGGGCGCATGGTAAGGCGGGCCGCTTCAACATGGTGCCAAACGCGCGTGCCGTTGCGAAACGCAACGGCCGCGGTTTCCAAGCGATGCGTCTTGCCAGCCAACGCTTGCAGATGGGCGGTTGCATGTGCGCGGTCGGCCGGCTTGTCGAACCATACGCCGTTGCAGTCGAGCATTTGGTCCGAGCCGATCACAATTGCCCCCGGATGGCGCGGGGCGACGCGACGTGCCTTGCTTTCGGCAAGCTTGATTGCCACGTCGGCAGCACTCGCACCCTCGGCTTGCATCGCACGCTTGATTTCGTCTTCGTCGATGCGCGCTGCATCGGTCGCGAAGACAAGCCCGGCCTTTTCCATCATCGCCCGGCGGAACGGACTTTGCGAGGCAAGCACCAAAGGCGGAGCGGTTTCATGCACCAGTGTGGTCACGTTGGCAGTCCTGCTTTGTCGCGCCGTTCCTGGACCATGGCAATGATCGCAGCCGACGTTTCTTCGATCGAGCGGCGGGCAACGTCGATGACCGGCCAACCGCGGGCCGTGAAAAACCGACGCGCTTCGACGACTTCGCTGCGCACTTTTTCGAGATCCGTATAGTCCGTCTCGCGGCTTTCGTTGAGCATGTTCAAACGGTTTCGGCGCAGCTGCACGAGGAGATTCGGATCGTTTGTGAGACCCACGAAAAGTGGACCGTTTTCCTTGGCGTGCAAGCTCTCGATTTCGTCGGGCAGTTTGACGCCGGGCACAAACGGCACATTGGCCGCCTTGTAGCCGCGATTGGCGAGATAGATGCAGGTCGGCGTTTTTGACGTGCGCGAGACGCCGACCAGAATCACTTCGGCGTCGCCAAGCCCGTGCGCGGACTGGCCGTCGTCGTGCATCATGACCCAGTTAATCGCATCGATGCGGCGGAAATAATCGGCATCAAGCGCATGCTGGCGGCCCGGCAAATTGCGCGTCTTGAGTTTGAGATAATTGGAAAGTGCACCCATCGTCGGATCGAGAACGGGCAAGCACGGCGTGCCTAAGCGACGGCAGCCGGCTTCGAGCATGCCGCGCGTGCGTTCTTCGATCAGCGTGTAGAACACGATACCGGGATTGGCTTCGATGCCGGCGAGAACTTTTTCGAGCTGGCGTTCGGTGCGAATCATCGACCACATATGTTCGATGGGTTCGATGTTTTCGAACTGCGCCAAACATGCGCGCACAACCCCGTTTAACGTCTCGCCGGTCGCATCGGAAACGAGGTGAAGATGGAAACGCTGCATCTGGGGATTACACGCATAACCGGGGTAACAAGGGGTTTCGTCCACAGGCTCGAAAATTCGTCCGCAGCGTTGGTACAGGTCAAGCGACCCTTGTACACGCCGGGACAAGTGGCCACGGTTTAGACCAGGATCGGGGATAAATCGACCAAAGCCTTTTATCCCCGGTTTACAAAAACCGCTTTTCCCGCACAAAACAGGCTCGCCGACGTGACTTTGCGCGCTATCTTCAACAAACGGTACCGCAATCGATCCACAATCAGCCGATCGGGCAGGCGGCGCGCATAACGTGTGGGATAGATGGCCCTCCCCACGATCCACAGGCACCCACTATCCTCAACTACCTTGTTTTATTTAAGATTCTTAAATGGTAGAGGGGGAGCATCGCAGCTACACTCGCACCTCAACGATCCTCGAACGAGCAGCCCCGCAATGCCGAAAGACCCGACCAACCAAAAACCGTTCCTGCGCGCTTTGCGGGGCGAAATCCTCGAACGGCCGTGTTTTTGGCTGATGCGCCAAGCTGGGCGGTATTTGCCCGAATATCGGGAAACACGCGCCAAGGCCAATGGGTTCGTCGATTTGTGCCTGCGCCCGGATCTCGCAACCGAGATCACCTTGCAGCCGCTGCGCCGCTACCACATGGATGCCGCGATCCTTTTTTCAGATATTTTGATGGTTCCATATGGGCTCGGCCAGCCTTTGAGTTTCCGTGAGGGCGAGGGTCCAGTTCTTGAGCCGGTGCGCGATGCGGCTGCCATCGATAAACTTGTGCAAAATCTTGACAGTTTCGATGCCAAAGTTGCCCCGATTTACGAAACCGTGGCGCGCGTGCAGGCGGGTTTGCCGGCGACGACGGCGCTGATCGGTTTTGCAGGTGCACCATGGACGGTTGCAACGTACATGGTCGAGGGCGGGACGAGCAAAGATTTCGCCAATGTGCGCCTGCTCGCCTATCGCGACGAAGCCGCGTTTGCGCACCTCATCGATCTGTTGGTAACCGCGACCATTGGCTATCTCAACCGTCAGGTTGAGGCCGGTGCCGAGGCGCTGCAATTGTTCGATACTTGGGCCGGCGTTTTGCCCGAAGGCGAATACCGCAAATGGGTAATCGCACCGGCGACGAAGATTGTTGCCGGCGTGCGCGCCAAACATCCGAACGTGCCGATCGTATTTTTCCCGAAGGGCTCGGGTTTGCTCTATCGCGAGGCGGCTGCGATTCCGGGCGTGGATGCGCTCGGCCTCGACACGTCGGTGCCGCTTGCCTTCGCGCAGGAGCTGCAAAAGCTCAAAACCGTGCAAGGTAATCTCGACCCGATCGCACTTTGCGCCGGCGGCCCGGCCTTGACCGGTGCTGCAACACGCATCTTGGATGCGCTGGGCAAAGGCCCGTTTGTGTTCAATCTCGGCCACGGCGTCATTCCGCCCACACCGCCTGCCAATGTCGCCGAACTTGCCGCGTTGATCGGCAAGTGGCGCGCCAAAGCCGCTTAAGCGCTCGACAAAAGCCCGCGCGCGCAAGGATCAATTTGGCGATGGAAAGAACGGCGATCGTATTGTTCAATTTGGGCGGCCCCGACAATCAAGCCGCCGTACAGCCGTTTTTGTACAATCTGTTTTCCGATCCTGCGATCATCTCGCTGCCCAATCCGTTGCGCTGGCTTGTGGCCAAGCTCGTCTCCAAACGTCGGGCAAGCAAAGCGCAAGGCATTTACGCGCAGATGGGCGGTGGCTCGCCCATACTGCCGAACACAAACGCGCAGGCGCGCGCACTTGAAACCGCCCTTGGCGACCTTGGCGGCAATGTCCGCTGCTTTCCGGCAATGCGCTACTGGCACCCGCTGACCGACAAGACGGCCAAAGACGTTGCGGCTTACAAGCCCGACAGCATCGTGCTGCTGCCGCTCTATCCGCAGTTTTCGACGACGACGACAGGTAGCTCCAAAAAAGCCTGGGATGCGGCGGCCGCGCGCATTGGGCTTAACGTGCCGACGCGCTTTGCGTGCTGCTATCCGCAACAGACTGGCCTCATTGAAGCGCTGGCGGATCTTGTTGCCGCCAAGTATCGCGAAGCGGCCGCGCACGGCAAACCCCGCGTGCTGTTTTCGGCGCACGGGCTGCCGAAGAAAGTCGTGACGGGGGGCGATCCCTATCAAGCGCAGGTCGAAATGACGGCGGCACGGGCTGCCGAAAAGCTCGGCATCGCGGATCTCGATTGGACCGTGTGCTACCAAAGCCGCGTAGGTCCGCTCGAATGGATCGGTCCTTATACGGAAGACGAAATCGAGCGGGCGGGTGCCGACAAAGTGCCGGTCGTGCTCGCTCCCATCGCGTTCGTTTCCGAGCATTCGGAAACGCTGGTGGAACTCGACATTGAATATCGCGAACTTGCGCACGAGGTCGGCGTGCCGTTCTACGCGCGCGTGCCCACGGTTTCGACGCACCCGGCGTTTATCGCGGGGCTTGCGGCGATCGTGCGCGCGGCGGCGGCCCGTCCGGCCGGCAGTTTTGCCGATGCGGGCCAAGCCCGGCTGTGCCCGGCCAATTGCCGAAAATGCGCGCTCGAGGCGGCATGATCGATTTCGTCAACGATTTCTATCTGTGGATCAAGTGGCTGCATGTCGTGGCCATCATCGCCTGGATGGCGGGTCTGCTCTATCTACCGCGTCTGTTCGTCTACCATACCCAAGTCGCGGCAGGGTCGCCGACCTCGGAACTGTTCAAGACGATGGAGCGGCGCCTCATGAAAGCGATCATGACGCCCGCCATGGTGGTTGCTTGGCTATTCGGCGGGCTCATGCTTACGGCACAGGATTGGACAGGCGGCTGGCTGCACGCAAAGCTTGCAGCCGTCGTTGCGATAACCATTCACCATTTTTTGCAGGAGAAGTGGCGGCGCGCATTTGCCGTCGATCGCAACCTGCACCCGACGCGGTTTTTCCGCATCCAAAACGAAGTGCCCACACTGCTGATGCTGGCGATTGTGCTGCTGGTGATCGTCAAGCCGTTCTAGGCATGTCGCTTTTGCGCGATTGACAATCGCGGCGGATCGGCTAGATTGACCGTCAATCGGGCGCTCGCCCGTCGATTTGGCCGCTTCATTTGTCGGCCATTCCCTTCGCCGCCGTTTCCTCGCGCTGAATAACGACCGTTGTGGCGTCTCGCCCGCGGCACCGAATTCGGCTCCAGATCGGTTCGGCGCGCCTCCCCCAGACCCTTTCCGTTCGCCTTTTCGTTCAAGCATCAAACCTTCCAGCCCCAACCCCAGAGCGCTTATGAATCTCCAAGAATTGAAGCGGAAAACGCCGGCCGAGTTGCTGGCATTTGCCGAAGAGTTGCAAATCGAATCCGCCTCGGCCCTGCGCAAACAGGACATGATGTTTGCGATTCTGAAGCGCATGGCCGACAACGACGTCGCGATTTATGGCGACGGCGTGCTCGAGACCCTGTCCGACGGGTTCGGCTTTCTGCGCAGCCCCGAGAGCAACTATTTGCCCGGGCCCGACGACATCTACATGACGCCGCAGCTTATCCGCCGCTACGGCCTGCGCACCGGCGACACGGTCGAAGGCCAGATCCGCGCTCCGAAAGACGGCGAGCGCTATTTTGCGCTCACCGTGGTGCGCACGATCAATTTCGATGAGCCCGAAATCGCGCGCCACCGCATCAATTTCGACAATTTGACGCCCTTCTATCCGACCTCGCGCCTCAATTTGGAATTCGGCGACGAGCCGGTCGAAGCACCGCCGCCGCCCAAGCCCAAACCCGCGCGCCGGCCGCAAGGCGACGAGGAGGCCGTGGCTCTCAAGGGCACGTTGTCCGCTCGCCGCACCGAAGTGGTCAAGCGCGACAACGCGCCGAGCCAGCGCCGCGACATCACGGGGCGCATCATCGATCTCGTCTGCCCGCTCGGCAAAGGCCAGCGCGCGCTTGTGATCGCGCCGCCGCGCGTGGGCAAGACCGTGATGCTGCAGAACATCGCGCACTCGATCGCCCAGAACCATCCGGAAGTGTATCTGATCGTTCTGCTGATCGACGAACGGCCCGAAGAAGTGACCGACATGATCCGCTCGGTCAAAGGCGAGGTCGTTAGTTCGACCTTCGACGAGCCGGCGGTGCGACACGTGCAGGTCGCCGAAATGGTGATCGAAAAGGCCAAGCGGCTGGTCGAACACAAGCGCGACGTCGTGATCCTGCTCGATTCGATCACGCGTCTAGCACGCGCCTACAACACCGTCGTGCCGTCGTCCGGCAAGGTGTTGACGGGCGGTGTGGACGCCAACGCGCTGCAACGCCCGAAGCGCTTCTTCGGTGCGGCGCGCAACATCGAAGAGGGCGGCAGCCTCACCATTATCGCGACCGGTCTCATCGATACCGGCAGCCGCATGGACGAAGTGATTTTCGAAGAGTTCAAGGGTACGGGCAATTCGGAAATCATCCTCGATCGCAAGCTTGCCGACAAGCGCACCTTCCCGGCCATCGACATCACCAAGTCGGGTACCCGTAAGGAAGAGCTGCTCGTCGACAAAGCGGTCTTGTCGAAAATGTGGGTCTTGCGCCGCATCCTGATGCCGATGGGCACCACGGACGCGATGGAGTTCCTGATCGACAAGCTCAAGCATTCGAAGAACAACAAAGATTTCTTCGAGGCGATGAACACGTAAGACAGCTTCAGACCCCCGCCCTACAAAGGCGGGGGTTTTTCGTCGCGAGAGAATTTCGCAACGCTGACTCTGGTGATTTGCCCCCGACGCGCGATAAAATCGACGTGGGGCGTTTGAGGGTCGGCTTCGATGGCAGGCGGGGCGGAAGATTTTTTCAGGCAAGTCGTCGAAGCAGCGCAGATCGGCGTCTACGAAACGACGGCCGACGGCCGCCTGCTGCGCGCGAACGATCATTTTGCCGCATTCTTCGGCTATCCGAACGCCAATGCGCTGCTCGCACAGGTCGGCGAAGCTGGTGCCAGCTTTTATCGCCATCCGCACGATCGTGAACGGCTTGTGGCGCGGCTGCAAGCTGAGGGGAATGTCTCGGGCTATCTGTGCAAGGGCAGGCGTCGCGACGGCAGCGTTTTCTGGTTCAGCCAGAACGCCGGGCGGTGCATCGCGGCGTCGGGCGCCGAAAGTTACGTCGGCGCCGTTTTCGACAGGACGGAAACGTTGGCAGCGCAAGGCAGAGCCGTCGAAGCCGATGCCGCTTACCAGTCGATTTTTGCCAATGCCGGTGTGGGTATCTATCGCTCGTCGCCCGACGGCCGCCAGCTGCGCGCTAATCCAGCTTTAGTCGAATTCAACGGCTACACGAGCGAGGCCGAACTGTTAGCGGCGGTTAAGGATATCGCCGTCGAATGGTATGTCGATCCTGGACGGCGCGCGAAATTCAAGGAGCTCGTCGAGCGTGACGGGCGCGTTGTGGATTTCGTCTCGCACGTCTATCGCCACCGCACGCGCGAACGCGCGTGGGTGCGGGAGAGCGCTTGGGTGGTGCGCGATGCTGAGGGCAAAGCGCTGTGCTACGAGGGCTTGCTCGAAGACGTAACCCAGCAGCAGAACGAACAGATCAAGCTTGCCGAAGCCCGGGCGCGCGCACAGACCGCTGAGGCCGACTATCGCTCCATCTTCGAAAACGTCGATTTCGGCGTCTATCGCACCCATCCCGACGGGATCCAGCTGCGGGTCAACGCGGCTCTCGCGCGCATCAATGGCTTTTCGACGGCGGAAGAGCAGATTGCAGCCGTGGTGATGGCTGGCAGATCCGGGCGCGATTGGTATGTTGATCCAGCACGCCTCGAAGAGTTTCGCCGTTTGCGCGCGCGCGACGGCCATGTGCGCGGTTTCGAATCGGAGATCGTGCGGCGTGCGACCGGCGAACGCGCGTGGATCAGCGAGGCAGGCTGGGAGGTGCGCAGCCATGACGGCAAGCTCATCGCCTACGAGGGCACGGTTGCCGACATTACCGAGCGCAAAGCGGCCGAAGCGCAGCTGCGCCAAGCGAAAATCGACGCCGAGGCGGCATCGGCCGCCAAGAGCGCTTTTTTGGCTACGATGAGCCACGAATTGCGCACGCCGCTCAATGCCATTATCGGCTTTGCTGAGATTATTGCCGATCGGATTTTCGGGCCAAACGACCAACGCTATTTCGGCTATGCACAGGACATCCGTGCGAGCGGCATGCATCTGTTGGCACTCATCAACGACATCCTCGATCTGTCGAAAATCGCGGCCGGCCGTTTGGAGCTTGCCTATGCGCGCGTCGAGATCGCCCCGCTGTTGGCCCTTGTCGCAAAGCTGTTTTCCGCCGCCGCCGCCAAGGCGGGTGTCGAACTTTCGGTCGACAGCACGGACGCGGCGCTGGCACTCGAAGCAGATCCGATGCGTCTGCAGCAGGTGCTGATGAATCTCGTGTCGAACGCCGTCAAATTCACGCCCAATGGCGGGCAGGTGCGACTGTTCGCGGTCGGCGGCGATGCCGGTCTGCGCATCGGCGTGGCCGACACGGGCATCGGCATGACGCCGGAGGAGGCTGCGCGCGCGACCGAGCCTTTTGTGCAGATCGATGCCCAGCTTACGCGTCGGCATGGCGGCACGGGGCTCGGCCTTGCGATCTGCAAGGAGCTTGTCGGCCTGCATGGCGGCACGCTCACGATCGAGAGCGCAAAGGGCCAGGGGACGCGCGTGACGGCCGAACTGCCGCTGGCGCCGCGCGCGTAAGTCAGAGCTCCTGCGTCAGAGCGGCGAGCCGTCCTTGCGCGTCATCGCCCAGCTGTGCACGAACTTCCCCATCATGTCTGAGTCGGGGTAGGTCGAGACATCGCCGGAGGCACGATCGCCGACTTCGAGATAGACGACGTCGCGATCGCTCTCGTTGGCAATGCAATGCCCGTCGGGGTGGCCCGCCGGGAATCCGGCACAGCTGCCGGCCGGGATCGGCGTTTTGCCGGCGTCGGACAGAAGCGTCGCCGTGCCCTCGAGCACATAGACGAACTCGTCCTGGCGCGAGTGCCAATGGCGCATGGCCGACATCGCACCCGGCGGCAGGCGCACGAGATTGACCCCGAAATTCTTGAGGCCAACCGCGTCGCCCACCGCGCGTTTTTCGCGCCCGCCGAGTTTACTGCGATAGGGTTCCGGATAGTTGGTGCCGACGCGCGGCGCGATCGTTTTGGGATCGATTGCTGTCATGGCACCAGGACGACGGAGCCTGTGGTCTTGCGCGCTTCGAGATCGCGATGTGCTTGGGCCGCATCTTTGAGCGCGTATTCGGCCGAAACCTCGATCTTGACGATGCCCTTAGCGACGACGTCGAACAGATCGTTGGCCGTTTGCGTGAGGGCGGCTTTTTTGGCGATGTAGGTGAACAGCGTCGGGCGCGTGACGAACAGCGAGCCTTTGGTGCCGAGGACGCCGAGATTGAGTGGGTCGGCGGGACCTGACGATTGGCCGAACGTGACGAGCATTCCGAGCGGGGCCAGGCAGTCGAGCGATTTCAGCAGCGTGTCCTTGCCGACCGAATCGTAGACCACGGGCACGCCCGCATTGTCGGTCAGCTTTTTGACCTCAGGCACGAAATCGGTTTCGCGATAGAGGATCGTGTGGTGGCAGCCATGCGCTTTGGCAAGGGCGGCTTTCTCGGCTGAACCGACTGTGCCGATCGTCGTGGCACCCAGATGCTTGGCCCATTGGCATGCGATGAGACCCACGCCGCCCGCTGCGGCATGGAATAGGATCGTATCGCCCGCCTGCACCTTGTAGGTCCGGCGCAGCAGGTACTGCACGGTCATGCCCTTCAGCATCATCGCGGCGGCCTGCTTATCGGAAATGCCGTCCGGCAGTTTGACGACGCGGTCGGCGGGGGCGATGCGCTTTTCCTGATAGCCACCGCCGCCCGCAATCACGTAGCAAACGCGGTCGCCGACTTTGAAATCCGTTACGTCCGCACCGACCGCTTCGACAATGCCGGCGGCTTCATTGCCGGGGGCGAAGGGGGTCGGCGTGGCGTAGAGGCCCGAGCGCATATAGACGTCGATATAGTTGACGCCGATCGCCGTATGCTTGATGCGCACTTGGCCAGGGCCGGGCTCGCCGACGTTGATATCGGTCCAGGTGAGAACTTCGGGGCCGCCGGCTTTGACGGCGTGGATTGCTTTGACCATGCGTGTTTGTTCCTTCAACCGAGATAGGCTTTGAAAAAGGCAGCGGTGGTTGCGTTGGCGGCCGTCGCCGCTTTTTGGCTGTAATGCTTGCCGCCGACGCGCGCAAACGCATGGTCTTCGCCTTCGTAGACATGCAGTTGCGCGTATTTGTGGGGTGCCAAGGTGGCTTTGATTTTGGCTTGGGCTGCGGGCGGCACAAAGGCGTCTTTTTCGGCGATATGCATCAACAGTGGATGCGCGAGAGTCGCCGCTTGGTCGAGCAGCCCGTCCAAGCCCACGCCGTAATAGCTGACCGACGCGTCGGCATCGCTCTGGCAGGCCATTTGGTAGGCGAGGTTGCCGCCTAGGCAATAGCCGACCGTGCCGACCTTGCCCGTGCATGCCGCGTGGCCGCGCAAGTTAGCCAATGTTTGCTTGAGGTCCGACAGACCGAGGGCGAAATTAAAACCTTTGAACAGCGAAAAGGCCTGCGCCCATTCGGCATCGGTCTGGTCGGTAATCTGGATGCCCGGCTGCTGGCGCCAGAAAATGTCGGGGCAGGCCACGACATAGCCTTGCGCGGCATAGCCGTCGGCCAAGTCGCGCATGACTTGGTTCACGCCGAAGATTTCCTGGATCAACACCAGACCGGGGCCGCGCCCGCCTGGCGGCAAGGCGACATAGGCGTCGAAAGTGGCGCCGAACGCCGGGCTCGGGCTGGCAGCCGTTACAGTCAGGTTCGGCATGGGATCCTCGTCGGTCGGTGGCGGGCGTGGCGGGGAAGCGCGCAACCCTGCCATTGGCGCCAAAGGCGCGCAATGGGGTGCAGTTGCGGGGTGGGCAAGGAGGCGGCTAATGTCGCAAGAGCTTCACGTCCGAGGATCGCCATGAAGATCAAAGTCGATATCGATTGCACGCCCGAAGAGGCCCGGGTCTTTATGGGTCTGCCAGACGTGAAACCCATGCAGGATGCGCTCATGGGGCAAATGACGGATCGGCTCGAAAACGCCATGAAGGCGATGGATCCGGAAACGATGCTGCGCCAATGGTTCGGCGGCACGGGCTGGGAGCAGATGCAGAAATTCTGGTCGCTGGCCCAAAGTGCCGACAAGGACAAGACGAAATGACCGACCGGACTTTGCCGAGCGACCCGGCACCCTATTTCGAGGCGCATGTGTTCGTGTGCACGAACGAGCGCCCGACGGGGCACCCGCGCGGCTGCTGCAAAGAACGCGGATCGGAGAAGCTACGCGACTATATGAAGGCGCGCGCCAAGGAGTTGGGCCTCAAGAATGTCCGCATCAATACGGCCGGATGCTTGGATCGCTGCGAGTTTGGGCCGACGATGGTGATCTATCCCGAAGGCATATGGTATTCGCCGCAAACCCGCGAAGATATCGATACGATCCTTGCGAGCCATATGGTCGCCGGCGGCCGCGCGCAAGCGCTGATGCTCGCACCCGATCAGAAAAAGGAAAAAGCGCCATGAATCTCGGGTTCGGCGAAATTCTGATCCTGGCGTTGATTGTGCTGCTGTTCTTCGGGGCCGGCAAAATCCCGAAATTGATGGGCGATATGGCGAGCGGCATCAAGGCGTTCAAAAAGGGCATGGCGGACGAAAAATCGGACTCGGCACCGCCGCCGGCATCGGCAGCGACGACGGCGCCCGAAACGCCGCCGCCTGGAACGCCGCCCAAGGCCTGACATGGCGAACAGCCGGGCGACGATCTTTGCGCCGGCGACGGCCGTGGGCAAAGCAGGGGTTGCCGTTATCCGTATTTCCGGCCCGCACGCCGGGGCTGTTTTACAGGCTCTGTGCGGCCAAATTCCGGCGGCGCGGATGGCCACGCGGGCCGATCTGCGTGATCCCGAAACCGGCGAACGGCTCGACGACGGCTTGGTTTTGTGGTTTCCGGCGCCGAAGAGCTTTACGGGCGAAGACGTTGCCGAATTGCACGTGCATGGCGCGCGCGCAGTAATTGCCGATCTTCTGGCGGTGCTGGCGGCACGGCCCGGATTGCGGCTTGCAAAACCCGGCGAGTTTGCGCGGCGCGCGTTCGATGCTGGCAAGCTCGATCTCGCCCAGGTTGAGGCGCTGGCCGACCTGATCGCGGCCGAGACGCGCGCGCAAGCGCGCCAAGCTTTGCAGCAACTGGGCGGCGCCTTGGGGGCCGCGGTCGAAGGTTTGCGACTGCGCATTCTGCGTCTGCGCGCGCAGGCGGAGGCGGAGATCGATTTTCCGGACGAAGGCGATGTGCCGGGCGATCTCATCGCCGCGATGGCACCGGCTCTCATTGCACTCGATGCCGAGCTTGGTGCTTTGATCGGGCAAGCGACGCGCGGCGAGCGTTTGCGCAACGGCTACACGGTGGCGCTGCTGGGACCGCCGAACGCCGGGAAATCGAGCCTGCTCAATCGCCTGGCGCGGCGCGAGGCTGCAATCGTGTCGAGCATGGCCGGGACCACGCGCGACGCGATCGAGGTGCATCTTGATCTCGGCGGCTGGCCGGTCACGCTGATCGATACGGCCGGCCTGCGCGAGCTTGCCGACGATGGAGACGGCGATCCGCAGTTTGCGATCGAGCGTGAGGGGATTAGGCGCACGCAGCTGCTGGCCAAGGCCGCCGATTTGCGCGTGCTGGTGTTCGATGCGACGGCACCCGTCATCGACGATGCGCTTTCCCGCTTTGCCGCCGAAGCGCTCGTTGTGCACAACAAGATCGATTTGGCACCGGCCGGCCGCGAAGCGCTCGGCGTGTCGGCGACGACCGGGGAAGGGCTTGCCGAACTTGAAACGGTTTTGGCGCAAAAAGCCGCTGCTGCTTTGGGTGAGGAAGACGGCCAGGCGAGCATCGTGACGCGGGCGCGCCACCGCGAAGCGCTGGAAGATGTTCGCGCGGCCTTGCGTCAGGCACGCGCGCAAACAGCGGCCGAACTCATCGCCGAGGATTTGCGCCGGGCGGCCGACGCGTTGGGTCGTATCGTGGGCCGCACCGGCGTGGAAGATGTGCTCGACCTGCTGTTCGCCGAATTCTGTATCGGCAAATAGCTATTTCGGCGCCTTGAGAACCTGCTTGCTCTGCAGCTTCATGCGGTTCTTTTGGTTCCACAAGATGATCCAGCCGGGACCATACTTGCTCGAGGCGTCGTCGTAGGCCTTGGTGGCAGAACCGAAATCGTTGCTGGCATAAACCGGTTGCCCCGTGGCGTTCTGCGGCCCGCCGGCTTTGTAGAACTGCACCACATAGGTTTCCATTGTCTGCGACCCTCGCGTTGGGGATGGAACGGCAAAAAGCTACACCCAAGCAGCCTTTTTGTCATGGGGTAAGTATCTGGAATCAATTGGCAATAAGGAATTTTGCATTTTGCGAATGATTTAGCGATTCGTAAACCACTGGATTTGCTTATATTTTCAGAATGTTTCGCGCGAAACAAACCCTTAAAAAGACGGCGCCGAATTGACGTTGGTGCCGCGACTGAATAGGTTGCGGCCTATGACGACGCGTCGTGATTTCGATGTAATTGTGATTGGCGGTGGCCATGCTGGCTGCGAGGCCGCTGCGGCGTCAGCACGCGTTGGTGCACGCACGCTGCTGCTCACGCTCGATCCGAGCAAGATCGGTGAGATGAGCTGTAATCCGGCAATCGGTGGTTTGGGCAAGGGCCATCTGGTGCGCGAGATCGACGCGCTCGACGGCATCATGGGCCGCGCGGGCGATCGCGCCGGCATTCAGTTTCGCGTGCTCAATCGCTCCAAGGGGCCGGCCGTGCGCGGCCCGCGCGCCCAGGCGGATCGCAAGCTCTATCGCCAGGCCGTTCAGGCCCTGTTGACCGAGCAACCCAACTTGACGATTGCGGCCGGCGAAGCCGCCGATATCGAACTGGGGCCCGACGGGGCGGTTGCCGCGATCGTGACGGCTGCCGGCAAGCGGCTGTCCTGCGGCGCGGTTGTCTTGACGACTGGTACGTTTTTGCGCGGCCTGATCCATATCGGGCTTGAGAAGATCCCGGCGGGCCGGGTCGGCGAGAAACCGTCGTTGGCGTTGTCCGACACGTTGGCGCGGCTTGGTTTCCCGCTGGGACGTCTCAAGACTGGAACGCCGCCGCGCCTCGATGGCCGCACGATCAATTGGGCCGGGCTCGAGATGCAGCCCGCCGACGATCCGCCGGAGCCGTTTTCGACGCTAACGGCGCGCATCGACGTGCCACAGATCGAATGCGGCATCACCTATACGTCGCCGGCCACGCATGAATTGATCCGTGCGAACCTGCACCAGGCGCCGATGTATTCGGGCCAGATCGAGGGTGTCGGCCCGCGTTATTGCCCGTCGATCGAAGACAAGGTCGTGCGTTTTGCCAGCCGCGAGCGCCACCAGATTTTCCTCGAACCCGAAGGGCTCGACGATTCGACCGTCTATCCCAACGGTATCTCGACCTCGTTGCCCGAAGCCGTCCAGCTCGAAATCCTCAAGACTATTCAAGGCCTTGAGAATGCAACGATGCTGCGGCCGGGTTATGCGATCGAGTATGATTTTATCGACCCACGCGCCCTTGCCCTTACGCTCGAAACCCGCCTGCTGCCGGGGCTGTTCCTCGCGGGCCAGATCAACGGCACGACCGGCTACGAAGAGGCGGCCGCGCAGGGCCTCATGGCCGGCCTCAACGCCGCCCTGAAACTCGCCGGGTCGCCCGCCTTCACGCTCGATCGGGCAGATGCCTATATTGGCGTGTTGATCGACGATCTGGTCACGCTCGGCACGCGCGAGCCCTATCGCATGTTTACAAGCCGGGCCGAGTATCGCCTGACCTTGCGCGCCGACAATGCCGACCAGCGCCTGACCGACAAGGGCTTGGCCATTGGCTGCGTGGGACCCATTCGCCAGGCGGCGTGGGCCAAGAAAGCGTCCGACCTTGCTGCGGCGCGCGATCTCGTGACCCGTCTTGCGGAAAGCCCGTCAAGACTCGCCAAGCGCGGTTTTGCCGTCAATCAAGACGGGGTGGCGCGCACGCCGCTGGATCTGCTGGCGCTGCCGGGCGTGGATTGGGCTGCCCTCGGGCGCGCCTGGCCCGAGATGGCGGTGCTGCCGCCGGCGATCGCCACGCAGATCGAGATCGATGCGCTCTATCGTGGCTATTTGGTCCGCCAGGACGCCGATATCCGCACCTTCCGCCAAGACGAAGGTCTGCGTCTGCCGGCCGATCTCGACTATGCGGCGCTGCAGGCGCTGTCGAGCGAAGTGCGCCAGAAACTCGCGCAGATTCGCCCCGCCACGATCGGTCAGGCCGCGCGCATCTCCGGTGTGACCCCCGCAGCGCTGACCTTGCTGCTCCGTTACGCGAAGCGCGCCGCGTGACCCCCGACCGTTTCCGCCAAGCGACCGATGTTTCGCGCGAAACAATAGAGAAGCTCGTTATCTATCAGAGACTTCTTGAAAAATGGCAGGCCAAGATCAACCTTGTGTCGGCAACCACGCTGCCGGATATCTGGCTGCGTCATTTTCTCGATTCCTGGCAGGTTCTGCCCGCACTCGGCGACGCTGCGACGGTTGCGGATCTGGGTGCTGGGGCCGGCTTTCCGGGCCTCGTGATCGCGATCTGCGCGCCGGCCAAGACCGTGCATCTTATCGAGTCGGATGCGCGCAAATGCGCCTTTCAGATCGAAGTGGCGCGCGAGACCGGCGCCAATATTCAAATCCACAATCGCCGCGCGGAAGCGATGGCGGGAAATCTGCAGGTTGCCGCCGTTACGGCGCGCGCGCTTGCATCGCTCGACAAATTGCTGCCCTTGGCCGTGCCGCTGCTGGCCGCCGACGGGTTATGCACGTTTCTCAAGGGGGCAACCTACAAAGCCGAATTGACCCAGGCGGAAAGCGCGTGGCATATGCGCGTGTCCGCCGTTGCTTCCCTAACGGAGCCGGACGCTGCCGTTTTGACGCTGCGGGACATCAAAGCCAAGTGACGCAAATCTCTCCGTCAAAGCCGCGCATTCTGGCGATCGCCAACCAAAAAGGCGGGGTCGGCAAAACCACGACCGCGATCAACCTCGCCACGGCCCTTGCGGCCGTCGGCAAGAAAATCCTCGTGATCGATCTCGATCCGCAAGGCAATGCGTCGACCGGTTTCGGCATTCCGCCGGAAAATCGCGATGTCGGTTCCTACGACGTGCTGATCGGCAATGTGCCGACGGCCGAAGCCATTCGCCCGTCGATCATTCCGGGTTTGAGCGTGCTGCCGGCCACGCCCGATCTAGCGGCGGCCGAGCTCGAACTCGTCGATCTCGAGCGGCGCGAATATCGCCTCGCCGATGCGATCGTCGAAGCGGTCGGCCGCCTGTCGCTCGATTATGTGATGATCGACGCGCCGCCGTCGCTGGGCCTGCTCACGCTCAACGCACTCGTCGCGGCCGATGCCGTTCTGGTGCCGCTGCAATGCGAGTTCTTTGCACTCGAGGGCCTCTCCAATCTCATGCGCACGATCGACCGCGTGCGCGAGCGTCTCAACCCTCGGTTGACGATCCAAGGCGTGGTGCTGACCATGTTCGACAAGCGCAGCAATCTGAGCGAAGCGGTCGCCGCCGACGTTCGCCAACATCTGGGCGATCTCGTGTACGAGACGGCGATCCCGCGCAATGTGCGCATCTCCGAAGCGCCGTCGCACGGCAAACCGGTGCTGCTTTACGATCTGCGCTGTGCGGGCAGCCAAGCTTACGTGATGCTGGCAAGCGAGCTCTTGAAGCGCGAAGCCGCCCTTGCGGCCGAGGTTGTGGCGTGAGTCCGGCCGACGCCAAAAAGGGTCTAGGCCGCGGCCTCTCGGCACTGCTCGGCACGCCGAGCGGTGCGACGGCCGCCGCTTCGACAGAAGGCCCGCGTGCGGCGCGCTTGATCGCCGTCGGCAAGATCCGCCCCGGAACGTTCCAGCCGCGCCGTTCTTTCGATGCCGACGCCCTTGCCGAACTCACCGCCTCGGTGCGCACGCAAGGTGTTTTGATGCCGATCCTCGTTCGCCGCGATCCCAAGGATCCGACGGGCTACGAGCTGATTGCAGGCGAGCGCCGCTGGCGCGCCGCCCAAGCGGCCCAACTCCACGAGATACCCGCCGTCGTCAAAGATCTCGGCGACCGAGAGGCGCTTGAAGCGGCTCTTGTCGAAAACCTGCAGCGCGCCGATCTCAACGCGATCGACGAGGCGGCTGGCTATCGCCGCCTCATCGACGAGATGGATTTCACGCAAGAGCGTGTGGCCCAAGCGCTCGGCAAGAGCCGGCCGCATGTCGCCAACACGCTGCGCCTGCTCGATCTGCCGCTGGCGGCGCAAAAGCTGGTCGCCGAAGGCAAACTTACGCCAGCCCACGCGCGCGTAGCCTTGATGGCACCCGACCCTGGCGCCTTCGCTACAATGGTTGCGCAAGAGGGCCTCACCGTGCGCGCGGCCGAAGCCCGGCTCAAGGAACTTGCCGACCCGAAGCTGGCCAAGAAAAAACTGAAACCAGCCCCAACGGGCGTGGCGCGCGATGCCGATACGCGGGCCATCGAGCGGCGTCTGACCGAGGCGTTGGGCCTCGCCGTCGAACTTAAGCCGCGCAAAAACGGGGCGGGCGAGCTCGTGCTGCACTACGCGACTCTCGACCAGTTCGACGATCTGCTCGCACGCCTCGAGCACGACCCCAAAGCGTCTAGATAACGCGGGTCCCCGCCTCGATTTCGGTCAAGCGCAGGATCATCGCCTGGCCATTGACGGCCCGGCTCCAGATCCAGCCGATCATGCCGAGACGCTCATCGAGCTGCGAAAAAACGCTGCGATTGTGCGATCCCGCCGGGAAGGGCGGCGTTTCGGCAGCGGCCAAAGCCACCACGACCGCCAGAACGGGAAGTATAGGTGCCACAAACCGAACAGCGCGGCGCCGGCGCAACGCGACCGTCAGCAGCAAGCCGCACAGGGCGGCAAGATTGGCGACGATCGCCAGCAGCGACAGCGTCATCGACATCGGCGGCAGCAAGATAGCTGCCGTTGCATCGCGCAAGGTCGCCGCATCGTCGATCTTGCTGCGCGCGAGCAGCGCTTGCGTCCGCGCATCAAGCGGCAGCCCCATCTGCGCCGCCGTTTCGGCCTCGCCGAGGCGCGCGCGGACCGATGCGATTTCGGGTTTGTCGCCGGTCAGGCGTGCTGCGAGATTGAGAAGTGCCAGGCGCTGTGTGTCGTCGCTGAAGCCGCTCGCATCGCCAAGCTCGACGTCCGTTGCACCGCCATGGAACAGCGCGTCGCGATAGATGGTGAGATACAGCGCCTCACGCTGCAGCGACGGCGGCACTTGCGCCAGCACCTCGTCGTAAAGCCGATCGACGGCGGCAAAACACCCGCTCCACAGGATGAGGAAACCGACCGGCAAGCCCCACGAAAAGCGGCGCCACGCGCGCGCCAAAAACGGCCGCAGCACGAACAGCGCAATGCCGAACGAACCGGTGGCCTTGCCGAAGCGCACAAGATCGTCGAGCCTTTCGCGGTCCACCGTGGGCTGCGCGACCGTCTGGACCAGCTCGAGATTGAAGACGATCTCGGCGACGACATAGGCCACGAGAATCGCCGCAAGGACCGGCCACGCAAACGGTCGTGCCAAACTTACGCCACGACTGCTGGCCTTCACGTCACTACTCCTAATAAGGGTTTCGGTTCGCAAAATCGATGCGCTCCCCTGACCTCGGCTTCTCGATATCTGAAACAGAATGGCTGATCGAGCAGCAATTTTAAGTGCGCACGGTCACAGGCTCGGCAAAAAACGCCGCTATGGGTCGATTTTGCCGAGCACCGCACGCACTGCCTTGCTCTAACCTATTGTTTTTCCGCCACAATCAAACTGGCCCGCCGCTTGCGATGTCACTGATGACCAATCGCCACCCGGCCGCGGAGCTCCAATCATGACGCAATCTGCCTTGTCCGACCTGCCCCAGCACCAGGGACTGTTCAACCTGTCGAAAACGCCGGCCCAGATTGCCGTCGTCGCATCAAGATCGTCCGTGCCCGCTTCCGCGCCCGCGCCCGTACCGACGCCGACGGCCAAACCGTCCGCGCCGACAACCAATCTAGTTGCCAAGCCGACGCTCGCGTCGGTCGGCGGCTCAACCCAGGTTCAGCCCAAGCCGATCGCAGCTTTGCGCCGCGCACCCGAAGCGGCAGCCCCGATCAGCCGCGGGCGCTATTTGAAGACGCTCGAACATCTCGCCAAAACCGAGGAAGCCCGCTCGATCGGCCAGATCGTGGCACAGGTGCGCGCGCGCGAAGTCGAACAAGCCGTACAGCTCGCAGCGCGCGCGCGTGCGCGCTATCTCGCTTGCGTCGTCGATCTGGGTGCGAACCGCGCGCCCATCTCGCGCAACAATATCGAAGAGCTCGCGGCACTGCGCAAAGCGCACGAAGAACTGACCGAAGGCATCGACGCGTTGACCAACGCGATCCGCGAAGGCCTCATCGATATCGTCGGTGTGGGCGAATAAGCTTCTGCTTAAACGCCGATATCGGGGTTGAAGATGCGGCTGCCGCGCTTGGTGCTGCCGCTTTCGAACAGCGACGTGCCGCCGCGCACCGATTCGACGAGCGGTTCGGCCAGCAGCGCCATCGCCATAATCGTTTCGGGCTTGAGCGCCGCCCCTTTGAGGCCGAACTGGTTGGCAAGGGCCTGCAGCTGCGGCGGCAGGGCTGGCGTTGCCGTAGGCTTGGGTGCCGGTTTGGCGGCCGGTGCTTCGGCCGACGCGATCGCCGCCACATCGGCCACATCGCGCGTCATTTTCGATTCGAAAAACCGATAGACCTGGTCGAGCGTGCGCGCACGCCCGCTGCCATCGTAGAACACGCCGCGATTGGCGGATGCGGCTTCCGGGAACTGCGTGGCCGCGATGCGCTGCGGGTCCTGCCGATAGCTTGCAAGGAACCGCGTGGCACCGCCAGCACCCAGGAAATGTGCAAGATAGAGATCGGTTGCGTTGACGCCGGAGCCAAGCGCGTTTTCAAGCTGGTTGTAGTTGCTGCGCGCAAACTCCGCCGCCATCGAACTTGCCGCGCGCGGATCGAAGCGCAGATCGAGGATGGTCTTGCGCGCCGCAGCGTCGCGCACTTTGGGTCCGCCGCCGAAATCGTCTTCGATTTGGGCGGCATACTGGCCGAGCCCGTGTTTGGCGCCGTGCTGGCGCACCGTGTTGAGCCACGTGCTCTCGATGAACTGATAAAGCCCCGAGGCCGACGAGGTGCGCGCTTTAGCACCGGGATCGAAACTCGATTCCGTCTGCGCTTTGGCGAGCATGAATTTGAAGTCGACACCGCTGCGTTTCGAGGCGTCGCGGATTGCATCGACGACTTCGCGCGAAGCACCGCGCGGGCTGGGATCGGCCTGGCCGATGGCTCGAGACGTCGGAATGCTCATGATTCGAGTATCTTACGCCCTAAATAGTAAAGATTTCACTAAATTTGACGCGAATTGGCTTAACGGCGTGCCGCCTGTGCTGCCATTTGCGCAAGCGCCATCAGACTGCGTTGGGTAATGAGCTCGCTCGGCATGCCACCGCTCGATTTGCACTGGATCTCGGCTTCCAGCAGCCGCTCGAGCGCCATCACGATGCGCGGCTGCGGCCAGCGCGCGAGCTGGGTTTTGAACGGGCCAACCTCTTTGTAGAAGACTTTGGGCCAGAGTTTGCCCATCGCTGCATCGGCGCTGAGGCCACGTGCGATGTCGGCCTGCACGCTTTGCAGCCGCATGAAATGGCGCGCGGTCATGCGCAGAATGCCGATCGGGCTGTCGCCTTCGCTGGAGACGCGCCCATAGGCGCGCTCGAGCCCGGCAAGATCGCCCATTGCCGCCGCCCGGATCACGTCGTCGAGATCGATGTCCGCCGAATCGCCGATCACGGCGTGGCAATCCTCGAGCGTGAGCGTCGTACCTTTGCCGGCGTAAAGGGCGAGCTTGTCGAGTTCGCTGCGCGTGATCGCACGGTCGCCGCCGAGCCGCGCGGCGAGCCAGTCGAGCACTTCGCCCGAGGCTTTGACGCCGTTCTGCGTCAGGGTCTCGGAAATGGTGCGCGCAAGATCCGGCCCTTCCTCGTGGTAGCAGGCGATTGCGGCCGCATTGTCCGCACTTTCGCAAAGCTTGCGCAGCTTCGATTTGCCATCGAGCTCGCCTGCTTCGATCACCACGAGCCCGTCGCCCTTTGGGTCTTCGAGCAGATTTTCAACCGCTGTCGCGATATCGTTGCCGGCCCCGCGGACGCGCACCACGCGTCGGCCGCCGAGCATCGAAATCGCGGCCGCTTCGTCGGCGAGTTTGGCTGGGTCGTCCTTGATCGCCTCGGGCGAAATGTCGGCCACACGGAACGGGTCGGCCAGATCGGGCACGATCGTGCGCGCTATCTGCTCGGCGCGCTCGCGCACGAGGCCCGCATCGGGGCCGTACAATAGGACCGCACGCGCCGCAGGATCCGGGCGTTTGGCGAAATTCGCGACGGCTGCACCTTTAATGACCATGGCGCCGACGATAGCAGTTTGCTAAGCCCTTTTGCGATGGCCGACTCAACCGATCCGAATTTCGCTCGCGCTTCTGCAGCCCACGCTGCCGGCGACCTCGAAACCGCCCTCGAGGGCTATGTCGCCGTGCTGAGCGCCGACGCCAAACGGCTCGATGCACTCGACGGCCTCACCCAGATTCTCGAGGGTGCGCGCACGCCACAATTTCACCCGGGCCTTGCGGCTTTGCTGGAGCGTGCCCTTGGCACACCGGCAGCGCGCCGCGACGGCTTGGTGCGTAGCGCGCAAGCCCAGCTCGCGCTCAAATACCGCATGGCCGATGCAAGTGCGGTCCCCTCGCTCGACATTCTCGACGCGTTTGCGCGCGACGGGTTGCTGTTGGCGGTGCTCCATCTGGGGCTGATCGGCGATCCGGTCGTCGAGGCGTTTTTGTGCCGCGCCCGGCGCGCCTTGTGCGCCCCCGACGCCAAGCCAAAATTGCTGCCCCTTGCCATCGCCTTTGCCCAGCAGGCTTTCAACAACGACTATGTCTGGCCGATCACGGCCGAAGACGAAGCGGCCCTCACTTTTGTTGCGGGCGACGAATTCGGCGTCGCACGGCGCGCAATGTTTGGCCCCCTCGATCCGGCGGCAGCGAGCTTCCCCATGCTTGGCGCCTATCTGGCCGAGCGCACGAAATACGAGGCCGCTTTGCAATCGGCCGAGCAGCGCATCGTCTCGATGTATCCGCTCACACCCGATGCGTTTGCGCACGCAACCGCGCGCGACGCGCACGCACCCGCACCGCGCTGGCAGGGTTTGCGCATGCCCGGCCGCATCGATATCCGCGCGGGCCTTGGCCGCCAATATGCGTGGGCCGGTCCGTTCCCGGAATTCGCACCGCCCCTGCTGGCGCTGGTGCCGTCGGCGGGCACGTGCCATCTCGCTTTGTCGATGGCGGTTGGCTACGACAATGTGCAGGTCGAGGCGACCGATTTGTCGCGCCGGGCTCTCGCGTTCGGCCTCGCCCAGGCCGAGGCGATCGGCGTGCCGAATGTCCATTTTTCGCAAGCCGATCTGCTCGATTTGCCCAAGACCGGTGCCGGGTGGGGCCATGCCGAAGCGCTCGACGTGCTCGGCGCCGCTGCCGATCCGCGCGCCTGCGTGGAAGCTCTTGTCGCTGTGCTGGCCCCGGGCAGTTTCCTGCGGCTCGACGCACCCGGCAAAAACGGCCGTGCGTTTCTCGCCAAAGCGCGCGAATCCTTGCGCGCAGCCGGTGCGCAAACCGATCTTGCGAGCCTGCGTCGGTGGCGTACGGACATTCTTTCGGGCAAATACGGGCCGGAACTGCAGCGCAATCTGCCGCACTGGCCAGGCTTCCATTCGGCCGCCGCTTTGGCGGCGTTCGGTTTGCAAACGCACGACAACAGTTTCGACATTGCGGCCTTGCGCACGCTGCTTGACGGGCTACCGGTCAAGTTTCTGGGCTTCGAATTCGATCCTGGCACGCTGCAGAGCTACAAAAAGAAATTCCCGGCCGAGCAGACTTGCGCCGATATTGCCAACTGGCAAAAACTCGAAGCGGCGCGGGCCCAGCCGTTCGATTTCTATCGCTTCTGGCTGTTGCGCATCTGACATCGCCCTATTTGTGCCGCGCGCGCACAAGTTCTGTGCGCGTGTGGTTCTGCCGTGCCGCGCACGCGCAATCTGCTCTCCTTCGACCCCGTCAATGGAGACAGCAATGCCCCTCGTGCGAATCGAATTGCCTGCCGGAAAATCCGCCGCTTGGAAGCGCGCAATCGCGGACGGCGTGCATGCGGCTTTGGTCGAGATGGCCGGTGTACCCGCCGACGACCGCTTCCAGATCCTGAGCGAGCAAACCCCCGACATGCGCATCGTCGATCCGAACTATTTCGGCATCGCCCGCACGAACGATTTTGTGCTTGTGCAGATTTTCTTGAGCGTGGGCCGCAACGACGCAATCAAGCGCAGCCTCTATGCTGCGGTCGCGCGCAATCTTGGCGTCGACCCGGGCCTGCGGCCGCAAGATGTGATGATCGCTCTTGCCGAAAACACGCGCGTCGACTGGTCGTTCGGCAACGGGATCGCGCAATACGTGCCGGGGCCGTGAGGCTCCGGTTTACACCACGATATTGACGATCTTGTTGGGCACCACGACGATCTTGCGTGCGGGCTTGCCGGCCATGGCGGTCTGCACGTTGGCGACCGCCAGGGCGGCATCCTTGGCGACTTGCTCGGCCGCATCGCGCGCGATGGCGATCGTGCCGCGCAGCTTGCCGTTGACCTGAACGGCCAGGGTCACGCTTTCGTCGACGAGCAGGCTTGGATCGGCCTTGGGCCAGGCTTCTTCGACCAGCATGCGATCGGCGTGCCCGAGGGCTGCCCATAGCGATTCGCCGATATGCGGCACCATCGGGCCCACGAGCTGCACCAAAATTTCGTAGCCGCGCCGTCGCACCCAATCGGCTCCGGCCGCCTTAGGATCTAGGTCGCCCAGCGTGTTGGCGAGCGTGCGGATCTGGGCAACTGCCACGTTGAAGCGGAAATTCTCGAGATTGTCCGAGACCGACGCGATCGTTTTGTGCACGGCCCGCCAGGCCGCGTCGGCGACTGGATCAAGCGTGTCGGGCTTCGCCGCGTCTTTGGCCGCGAACGGCACATCGGGTTCGGTCACGTCGCGCCACAGGCGTTGCAGGAAACGGAACGCGCCATCCACACCCGCTTCCGTCCATTCGAGATCGCGCTCGGGCGGGCTGTCCGACAGCATGAACAGCCGGGCGGTATCGGCACCGTATTCGTCGATGATGCGGCCCGGGGCGACGACGTTCTTTTTGGATTTCGACATGACCTCGCGGCGGCCGACCGTGACAGGTTGGCCGGTCGCGATTTCGATCACGAGATTCTCCGATTTGCGCTCGATCTCTTCTGGATAGAGCCATTTGCCGGCCGCACTCTTGTAGCTCTCGTGGCAGACCATGCCTTGCGTGAACAGGCCCGCAAACGGCTCGTCGAGATTGGCGTGGCCCGTGGCGCGCATCGCGCGCGTGAAGAACCGCGAATAGAGCAGATGCAAAATCGCATGCTCGACGCCGCCGACATACTGGTCGACCGGCAGCCAGTAATCGACCGCCTTGCGGTCCACCGGGTTCGCGTCGCGTGGGCTGCAGAAGCGCGCGAAGTACCACGACGAATCGACGAACGTGTCGAACGTGTCGGTTTCGCGGCGCGCAGGTTTGCCGCATTTGGGGCAGCCGACATGTTTCCAAGTCGGGTGATGGTCGAGCGGATTGCCCGGCTTGTCGAAGCGCACATCGTCGGGCAGCTTGACCGGCAGCTCGCTCTTCGGCATGGGCACCACGCCGCATGTGTCGCAATGCACGACCGGGATCGGGCAGCCCCAATAGCGCTGGCGGCTCACGAGCCAGTCGCGCAGGCGCCACACGACCGTGGGCTCGCCCGAGCCCAATGCTTTGAGCCTTTCGCCGACTTTCGTTTTGGCGTCTTCGACCGCGAGGCCGTCGAGGAAATCCGAATTCACGAGACGGCCGGGGCCCGTATATGCCTCTTTCGAAATGTCGATTTTTTCGCCTTCTGGGGCGACGACGGCGACGATCGGCAGGCCGTATTTGGTCGCGAAATCCCAGTCGCGCTGGTCGTGCGCGGGGCAGCCGAAAATGGCGCCCGTGCCGTAGTCGATCAGCACGAAATTGGCGACCCACACGGGCAGCGTCTTGCCGGCCACGAACGGGTGCGCGACGCGAAGGCCCGTGTCGAAGCCCTTCTTTTCGAGTTGCTCGACGATCGCGGCCGAGGTCCCGGCGCGCTGGCACTCGGCCACGAAGCCAGCGAGTGCGGGGTTTGCGGCGGCAAGTTCGGCTGTCAGCTTGTGGTCGGGCGACAGTGCCAGGAACGACGCGCCAAACAGCGTGTCTGGCCGCGTGGTAAAAACCTCGATATTGTCCGCACGCCCCTCGAGCGCGAAACGAACGTAAGCGCCGGCCGACTTGCCGATCCAGTTTTCCTGCATCAGCCGCACTTTTTCGGGCCAGCGGTCGAGCGTGCCCAAAGCCGCCAGAAGCTCATCGGCGTAGTGCGTGATCTTGAAGAACCACTGCGACAGCTTCTTCTTCTCGACCGCAGCACCCGAGCGCCAGCCCTTGCCGTCGATGACCTGCTCGTTGGCGAGCACGGTCTGGTCGATCGGGTCCCAATTGACGAAGGCTTCCTTGCGATAGACGAGGCCCTTGTCGAAGAAATCCAAAAACAGCTGCTGCTCGTGCGCGTAGTAGCCGGGGTGGCAGGTCGCGATTTCGCGCGTCCAGTCGATGGCGAGGCCCACGCGCTTCAACTCGCCGCGCATCGTGGCGATGTTGTCGTAGGTCCATTTGCCGGGATGGATCTGCATGTCGCGCGCGGCGTTTTCGGCCGGCAGGCCGAACGCGTCCCAGCCCATCGGATGCAGCACGTTGTAGCCAAGCGCTTTGCGATGGCGCGCCACCACGTCGCCGAGCGTGTAATTGCGCACATGGCCCATATGGATGCGGCCCGAGGGATACGGAAACATCTCGAGCACGTAGTATTTGGGGCGCGTGTAGTCGCTGCTTGCCTCGAACACGCGCGTCTGTTCCCAGCGCTGCTGCCAATGCGTTTCGGATTCGCGGAAATTGTAGCGGGCCATGCGTTCTTTTGCCGTCTCTCGGTCGAAGGGGCTTCATGAATAGGCGAACTTCCCGGAGATGGGAATAGCCGACATCGCGCCGCACGGGCATGCTTTAGGCCCTGCGCTTGTCAGGTGCGGGCGCGCATGGTACCCCGCCGATCCCTTATGTCGATCCCGGTATCTTGATGTCCAGCACCGCGCCACCCAGCGAAATGCCCGCCTATCTTGCGGCGGCGGTCGAAGCGTTTCAGAGCGGCGACCTCGATGCGTGTTTTGCCGTGTTGCGCCAAGCGCGCGCGGCAGAACCCGGCAACGTGAAAATCGTCAACAATCTGGGCGTCTTTTCGGGCCAGGCCGGTCGTGTCGACGACGCGATCGGCTATTTCCGCGAGGCAGCCGCCCTCGATCCCGGCAGCTACGAGGCTTGGTACAATCTCGGCCTGCTGATGCGCGACAAATCCCAGCTGCCAGATGCGCGCGCAGCGCTCGAGCGCGCGGTCGCCGTGCGGCCCGACTCGGTTTTGGCGATGACGGCGCTTGCCTTCGTGTGCATATCGCTCAAGGACCGCGATGCGGCTCGCGCACTCCTCGAAAAGGCCGTCGAACGCGATCCCGAAACGCCTGAACGCTGGGCTAATCTCGGAAATCTACTTTCGGAGATGCGCGATTTTGCGCCAGCGCGCGACGCGCTGGAACGCGCGTTGCGCCTGGCACCGCACCACATGCAGGCGCGCTACAATCTGGCGACGCTCGACTACAAGGTTGGCGACGTCGAAACTGCATCGCAGGCTTTCGACGCGATCGTCGCCGAAAACGACGACGAAGAGGCCTTTCCGTCGCTGCAGCGCCGTTATTTTCCGCATATCTCGAACGCGGCATTCGACGGCGCCGCGTTGCGCGCGATGGGCGAGGCGATTTCGGCGAAGATGCAGCGCCCGTCGCGGCCGCTTTTCGCGCCGCGGCCGCGCGGCGAAAAGTTGCGCGTGGGCTTTCTGTCGGCCGACTTTCGGCGCCATTCTTGCGCGTATTTTCTGAAGCCGCTTTTCGAGAATTTCGAGCGCGCGCACTACGAATTCCATTGTTTTGCCGATTTCTCCGAACACAAATCCGACGAAATCTCGGCGTGGTTCGAGAGAATGGCCATGTCATGGTGCGTGACCACGGAAATGCAAACCTCCGAGATCGCCGCTGCGGTCGCCGAGCGCGGCATCGATGTGCTGGTCGAGCTTGGCGGCTATTCGGGCGGTTCGCTGATCCCGGTTTGCGCCTTCAAACCTGCACCCGCGATCGTCGAATGGCTGGGCTTTCCCGGTTCGACCGGCGTACCCGAAATCGGCTACCGCCTTGGCGATGCGATCGCCGATCCGCCGGCTGACGATGCGGTGCATTTTTCCGAAAAGATGGTCCGGCTCGACGGACCGTTCCTTTGCTATTCGCTGCCGCCCGAAGCGCCCGAGGTTGCACCGGCACCCGTTTCGATCGTCGGCGCGCCGACCTTTGGGTCGTTCAACAACCCGCACAAAATCCGCCCGCCGGTGGCGGCGGCGTGGACGCGCATTGTTACTTCGGTTCCTAATGCGAAACTCCTGATCAAGGCGCCGTTGACGGGCGAACCCAAAGCCGGTGCGCGACTGCGCAAAATGTTCGCCGATGCCGGCATGCCCGCCGACCGGCTGATCCTTGCCGACGGCGAGCGAAGCACGGCGGCCTATCTTGCCTCCTATGCGCGCGTCGATGTGGCGCTCGATCCGTTTCCCTATAACGGCACGACGACGACATGCGAATCGCTGTGGATGGGCGTGCCGGTCGTTACCTTCGCGGGCAACCGCCACTCCGCGCGCGTGGGCGCAAGCTTGTTGCGCCATATCGGCCTCGACGCCCTGGTCGCAGCCGATATCGACGATTACGTGGCAAAAGCGATCGAACTCGCACGCGATCCGGCGCGCCTGGTCGAATATCGCAAAACGTTGCGCGCGCGTTTTGCGGCAAGCCCGGTCATGGACGGGGCCGGCTGGACGCGCCGCTTCGAGGCCGCCATCGAGGACGTCTACCGCGACGCGATGGGCCGCACTGCCTAACTAGCTTCGCGGCATCCGCCAGATCGCGTGCAGCGCATCGGCAAAGTCGGTTGCCATGCGCCGACCGTCGAGCAGCGCGCTGTTGGCAAGATGCGTTCGCAGCCGCGCGCGCTCGTGCGCGCGGCGCGCAGGATCCGACGCAAGTGCGACGGCAAGCGCGATGTAGACTTCGCGATCCGTTGCGACGAACTCCGGCAGGTTCGCCGCGGCCATTAGGCTGGCGCCGACGCGGGCTGCATGGCGGTCGCCTGCCAGCGTCACAACCGGCACGCCCATCCACAGCGCCTCGCACGTTGTCGTCGTGCCGTTGTAGCCGAGCGGATCGAGTGCGACATCGATTTCGCCGTAAAGCGCCAAATGGCCCGTGCGGTCCGGCGTGTGGCGCGCGAGGCGCAGCCGTTCGGGCGCGATACCCTGTTCGGCGAAAAACCCGCGCAAGCGCGCCGCTGCGTCCGCATTTTCGAGCGTCTTTGCTTTGAGGAACAAGTCGGCCTCCGGCAGGCGACGCAGAATTTCGGCCCATGCCACGAGCGTGGCTTGCGAGAGTTTCGCCGCATTGTTGAACGAGCCCAGGACAACCCGACCGTCACCAATGCGCGCGATGTCGGGTGCATCGGCTGGCGGCGCGTAACACAGAAAATGCGCCAGGCGGAAAAGTCGCTCGGTAAAGTGCGCGTCGGATGCGCCGACGGGGTCCGCGACCGCATCCGTCAGGCGCCAATCCATTGCGCGCAGCCCTGTCGTTGCGGGATAGCCGATCCAGGCGATCTGGACCGGCGCCAAACGGTGCGCAAAAGCCGTGAGGCGATTGAATCGCGTGTGCCCGGCAAGGTCGATCGCAATGTCGATGCGGTCGCGCGCGATGCGTTCGGCTAAGTTGCTGTCGCTCAAGCGTCGCGTGTCGCGCCAGCCGGCGAAAAGCGCGCGCAGCCGTGCAGTCGTGGCGTCGGGCGATTGCGTATCGCTGTAGGCAACGGTTTCGATGCGCCCGCGATCGACATGGTCCAGCCAGGATTCAAGAAAATGCGGCACCGAATGGGTATGGAAATCGGGCGACAGGAACGCGACGCGCAGTGCGCCGCCCGCCGCGGGCCGACCCCGTTGTTTTGCCCGAACCGGCGTCGTCTCGAGCGTGCGCGCAAGTTCGACATGTGCTGCCTTGGTCGCAAGCGGGTTGGCAGGCGGATCGTAGTTGAGTGCTTGCACGAGGTTGGCGTACCCGGCGGCCGCACCTGCGGCGATCGCGCGCCGGAAGGAAGCCGCCGCAGCCTGCATGTCGCCCAGATCGAACTGCAGATTGCCTAGCGTCAGATGCCCGAGCGCAAAATCCGGCGCTAGCACGAGTGCGGCACGGATTGCCTCGACGGCCGCCGACCAACGCCCGCTGCGGCAAAGTGCCGTGGCTAGCGAAATGCGGACGTCAGGTGCTGTCGGTTCGCGCCGCTGCGCTTCTTCCAGGGTGCCGATTGCAGCTTCGACGGCGCCGAGCGCAAGTTCGGCTTGCGCTTTGCTCAACAGCGGTGCTGCCGAGACGGGCTCGAGCGCGCACGCGCGCGCTGCAACGTCGCGCGCTTCGCTGTTGCGCTTGGCGTCGTTCAGCGCATTGGCGTAATTGACGAGCGCGCCGACATTGTCCGGGCCTTTTTCGGCGGCTTGGGCAAAGACCGCAAGGCTTCGTGTCGTTTCGCCGGCCGCCGCCAGCACATGGCCGTAGCCTGCCAATAGATCGAGATTGTCGGGCGCTTTTTGTGCGGCCCGCCGACCGGCCGCCAGCGCCATAGCCACATCGCCGACCCGACGAGCCGCCGCAAACAGCGCAATGCTTGGTTCGGCGGCCTGCGGGGTCTGCGTTTCGGCCGCTTTGAAATGCCCAATGGCGGCGCGCAGATCGCCCGCGCGTTCGGCCGCGTATCCGAGCGCAAGTGCTCGGCCTGGACCGTCATTGGGCATTGGAGCCGGGCTAGCGCGCGCCGGCACGCTCGCGGCGAAGCAGGCGCGCGCGCGTCAAAATCGCGTTTTCGACCCCGACCGGGCTCTGCGGCTGCACGGCGACGTCTTCCCAGCTGTCCGGCCCGGTGCGGCGCTGGCGGAACATCGACACGCGCACGGCATCGGCGCGAAGTTCTTGGCCCAGAATGAAGATGTTGAGTTTGAGGCGTTCGGAAGGCGCGTTGTCCGCGCTGTACCAGTCGGTCAGAATGACGCCGCCGAACGGATCCGCCTGTACCAGCGGCATAAACGCGATCGTATCGAGCGTGGCCTGCCATAGCAGCGCGTTGACGCCGATTCCGCCGCCACCAGCGCCGGCACCGCGATTGCCGCCGAAGCCAAGCCCGCCGTCGCCGAACAAGCTGCCGGATTCACCGCTACGAGACGCATTCGACGAGGTATAGACGCCAGGGCTGCCCGGAATTTCGCGCGGTATGTCCTCCTCGATGCGCGCACCCGAGCACGCTGCAAGCATCGCTGCGACGGCACCTGCGCCGACAAACCGCAAGAGTATCCGGGCACGCATAACGGGCATAACGAAACCTATCTTGGGAAAGAACTAGAAACAGCACAATATACTAGCCGGTTCCGGCGGTCTTCGCAAAGACATGGGCCGCGGCATATGCGGTCGAAAATATAAGTGAATATTCCATAATACGAGTTATATGTCCTATATCTTGAATTCTTCTGTGGCGCATGAGCAACAGGCTGCTTTCAAAGCTTTCCGGCCACCTCTCTTGCAATTGACCACCCGGCGGCAAAATGAGAAGCCTACTGAGCGTTTGCGTTGGGACCAAACCAGTGCAGCGATAATGCTCGCGCAGAGCTCATCATGGAGAGAGTGAATGAACAAGAACTGGCTTTTTGGCACCACGGCGCTGGCACTCGCTGCCTCGTTCGGTGCGATTGCCCCGGCAAATGCCCAGGCATTCAAGACGACCAACACGGAAGTCACGATCGGCGGCTATACCCGCGGTTTCGCTGGCGCAGTGTCGGCTGACCGTACGACCGCCAATTTCCAGGGCGCGGACGTGCAGCTCGACGCACGTTTCGACATCACGGCGCGTTTCGCCACGGCGAACGGCATGCAGGCTCTCGGCGTGATCCAGTTCCAGGATCAAGGCCGCGGCTCGTTTGATACCGTGAACAACCGCTTCCTGATCGACTCGGTGATGCGTCGTGCATACGCCGGCATCGGCGGCGCGTTCGGCCAGGTTCGCGTCGGTCGCGACGACAACGCGTCGCAGCAGACCTTCGTCGGCTCGTTCGACGCCTTCACGGCCGGTTCGGCACGTCTCGGCAAGATCTACGACTTCATCGGCGGATCGCCGCTGACGGTGTCGGCCGACGATACGGGCGTGGGTTCGACCTCGATCCGTCTCTTCGACCGCCAGTCGGAAAAGCTCGTCTACATCTCGCCGCGCATCGAAGGTTTCCAGCTGGTCGGCAGCTGGACCCCGGAAATTGCGGCAGGCCGCAACTCGGAACAGCCCAGCTCGAACGGCCAGACCTACATCAACGGTCTGTCGGCCGGTCTTAACTTCACGCGTCCGATCGGCAGCGTCGCCGTGAGCGCGTACGGCACGTACTACCGTTGGAACGCGACGAACCCGGGTGCGCATTCGACCAACACCAGCGCTTTCAAGCTTCCCGATCCGTCGGCTTACGGCTTCGGTTTGAATGCGGTGTGGCAGGGTATCCAAGTTGGCGGCTCGTACACCTCGTATAAGGACGTTGCTAACATCGCTCGCGGCAGCTACACGGCGACCGACACGATCGGTGCCGGCACCAACGGCCTCGGCACGGCGACGACCATTATCGGCGACAGCGTCGGCTACGAAGGCGGCATCGGCTATATCTTCGGGCCGGCTTCGGTCTCCTTGAACTACTTCAAGGGCGAAGCCGACACGGATCGCGCGAGCCGCTCGAACGGCGTCAAGTCGGCCGCTCCGCTCGGCAAGGACGAGCGTTCGGCTCTTGCTCTGAACGGCGCCTACACGCTCGCTCCGGGCGTGTCGGTCCAGCTGTCGCTGTTCACGTTGAAGCAGAAGAGCGGTTACTACAACGGCTTCCAGACGCAGAACACCGGCGTCAAGAACTCCCAGAAGGCTTCGGGCGCCGTTTCGGCCCTGGTCCTGGCGTTCTAAGCTAAACGTTTCTCCACACTTCGGAGATGCGGAAAGGGGGATGGTTCGCCATCCCCCTTTTTCTTTTTGGGAACCGAATGCAATGACCGACACGATCGCAGCCCGGCTTGGCAGTGCACGCGCCAGAATTGCCGCTGCGGCAAGCCAAAGCGTCGTCCTTGTTGCCGTCGCCAAAACCTACCCGGCCAGCGATGTCGAACAGGCGATCGCGGCGGGTCAGCTTGTGTTCGGCGAAAATCGCGTGCAAGAGGCGATGGCCAAGTACTCGGAACTGCGCGCCCGACATGCCGATCTGGAACTCCATCTGATCGGCCCCTTGCAAACCAACAAGGTCAAGGAAGCCGTTGCCACGTTCGACGTTATTCAAACGCTCGACCGACCGAAACTCGCAGCCGCCATGGCGGCTGAATTCGCGCGCACGCTCAAACGGCCGCGCCTGTTCGTGCAGGTCAACACCGGTGCCGAGCCGCAAAAGGCCGGCATTCTGCCGGAAGCGGCGGATGCCTTCATTGACGAATGCCGCCGTGTCCACGGGCTCGAGATTGCGGGTCTAATGTGTATTCCGCCTGCCGACGAGCCGCCGGCACCGCATTTTGCGCTGCTGGCCGAAATCGCCGCGCGCAATAGCCTCTTGCTGCTGTCGATGGGCATGAGTGCGGATTACGAGATCGCCGCCGCCTTAGGCGCCACGCATGTGCGCATTGGCAGCGCCATCTTCGGTGCGCGCCCGTCTGAAGCTGTCTAAATCGGCACTGCCCTAAAGTCGCTGGCCTTCGCCGATGCGCTCGCGCTGCATGCGCGAATAGCGCTCAAGCCCGGCCGCCATCTGTGCTGCAAAATAGCTGCCCGCCTCGCCCGAATCGCCCTGGCTTTGCGCCTGCAGCTGGGTCTGCACCTGCGCCGAGAAGGCGGTTTCGCCCGTATTCGCGCGGGCCGTCGGCTGGCCTTGCAGGCTCGCCGTTTGGATGGGCGAAGACGGCATGCGCGACACGCCCGTGGGTCCAGCCGGCCCGAGGCCGCGGAAACCGCCCGCTGTATTGAGGGCCGACGCCCGATACTCGACCAACGACCGACCGACCGGCGCGCTTGCTGCCGACCGGCTGTTGTCGCCGATATTGGCACCGGCGGGTGGTACTGCGGCCTGCTGGACCGGTGTCGGCGCTGCGGCGACGGGCGCTGGCGGCGTGCGTGTCGGCTGGGGTTGCGCAACGGCGACATTGCGCGCCAGCATCTGCTCGGGTCCTGCGATCCATGTCGCCAACATGCTGCCCGCATCGCCGCCCGCACTTGCCAACTGCACGCCCCCAGATTGCGAGCCAAGGCCGCCGAAGGCCGCCATCGCGCGGGCATCGACATTCTGGGGCGGCGGCGGTGGGGCTGCTTGCGCGAAATTCGCGGAGGTGTCGAGCGTCGGGAATTTATTGTGCGAGCCGCCGATGCCGACGGCCGCCATCGCATGTTCGCCGATGTCTTTGCCGCTGGCGGTCTCGACCATGGCATTGGCAAGCGAGCTCGCAAAACCGATCGGGCCGCCATAGATCAGGCCGCCGACGATGCGCGCGGACGGCGAAATCGTCGCCCCAGTCACCGCGCGATAGACAGTGCCGACGATCGGAAGATGCTGCAACGGGTTGATGTAGTCGAAGAAGCTGCCGCCGGAACTGGAACTTTTGGCGGGCAGAACGATATCGTCCGGCGCATCGGCATTGAGATGCCGATTGGGGCTCGGCCGCACTTCGAAAGCTGCGGGCGGCGAAAATCCAGTAGGGCGGTTTGGCTCGATCATGGCTGGCCTTGTCAAAGCAAGCGCCAGACCACAGCGTTCCTCAATCTAATCAATTACTTGGACAAAAGCACGGACGCCGCATGCGGCAAGATTTGCCGCGTCTCTGCCGTTCTTTGCCTAGAGCCGGGGGCCTAGGGCCGAGACACGCCGGTCGGCACGTTCGGATCGACGAACGCAAAGGCCGCCGCATCCAGTTCGGCACCGAATTTGGCATCGACCATCGTAAGCCGCGTGGTCAGCCCCTGCGCATCGACCACACTCCACCCGACCAACGTCAAAGGCCGGTCGGCAAAGGTCAAGACCAAGCGCCCGGCGCGCGGATCTTTGGTCTGGATCAGTGTCATGCGCAAGGCTGCCGGGCTGCGCTCGACGCCGACGACGGTGACGTCGCCCGCCAGGCGGATTTCGGCGCGCACCAGCAGGCCTGCGGGCGTCGAATCGATCGGCAGATAGGCAATCGTGCGCAGCGACTTGTCGATATGCACGAAGGCCCGCCCGTCCGACACCAGCAGATTGGGATTGGGCGCATCGTATTCGAGCCGCAAGCGCCCGGGGCGTGCCAGCAGGAAGCGCCCTTCGGCCACGCTGCCGTCCGGCCCAATCTGAAGAAAACGCGAATCAAGCGTGCGTATCGTCGCAAGATAGGCCTCGACGCGCGCAACGTCCGCGGCGTCCGAACCGCTCGGCGCTTGTGCGCTTGCAGGCGTGCCGACGAAAGCCGCGGCGGCCAGCAGAAAGCCGCGCCGCGCCAATGTCCGTTTGCCTTTATTCAATTCGCTCGCCATCGCGGGCGTTCATGCCGCACAATTGCGCCTCAAACAAGGCGGAACGCGTCATGTCCAAACGGTTTTCCTATCCTGCCGACCAAGAAGCCCTCGATGCGCTGTTTAACAATCGCGCAGCCGTGCCCAATTTTGCCAAAACGGTCGAAGCCTGGCAGCGCAGTGGCCAAGCCGCTTTGGCAACGCCTGGCTTGCATTGCGACGTTGCCTACGGTCCGGGGCTCAACCAGACCCTCGATCTGCTGGTGCCCAAGCGGCAGGGTGCGGCGCGCGTACCTTTGTTCGTGTTCATCCATGGCGGCTATTGGCAATCGCTCGACAAAAGCGACGTGCGCGGCCTGGGGCCGGCCTTTGCCGCCAAAGGCATTGCCTATGCCACGTTGAACTATGCGCTGTGCCCCGCTGTCGGCATCGACGCGATCGTGGACCAGATGCGCGCAGCGCTCAACTATCTGTGGTTCCATGCCCCGCGATTCGGCTGCGATCCCGGCGCAATTTTCGTCGGCGGCCATTCGGCGGGCGGGCAACTTGCGGCGATGTTGTGCACGTTTCCCGACACGGCCGCGCGCATCGCTGGTTGTTACGGCGTTTCGGGCGTCTACGATCTCGCACCGCTCAAGCGCAGCTACCAGCAGCCGGTTCTGCGATTGACCGACCGCGTCGTCGCAACTTGTTCGCCGCTCACCTTGCGACCGCAACCCGGCACGAAGCTGTGGCTCGCAGTGGGTGCAGACGAAACGCCGGCCTTTCTGGGCCAACAGGCGGATCTCGCCGCAGCTTGGGGTTCGGCCGGGGCTGCGGTAACGGTGGTGCCGGCTGCGCGCCTCAACCACTTTACGATCGTCGAGAAGCTCGCCGATTTTTCACATCCGGTCGGCAAAGCGGCATTGGCGATGATTTCCGCGGGGTCGAAATAGGCGCGATGTCGCTTCTGTTGCAGAATTGCAACGAGAGTTCGAAGACTCGCATAACACACATGGGACTCGGCAAAAAAGCGTGACCGACTCGAATACATTGGGCTAATTCTTGCTCAAGCATACGCATCACTTGCTAAATGAGGTCCAAAATGTTGAAAACGCTTAAGAATTCGGCAGTCCTTGGGGCAATTGCCACTTTGTTCGGCATTTCGGTTGCCAGCACACCCGCTCAGGCCCAGATCGAAACGTCGTTTGGCAATTTCGCGCCGAGCGTGATCGCAACGTCGAACTACATCTTCCGCGGCTTGTCGCAGAGCAAGCGCGAGCCGGCGCTGCAGGCGAACCTTGAATACACCTATCCGATCGGCGACTTCACGCCGTACCTGGGTGCTTTCGCTTCGACCGTGCGCTTCCCGGCCAACAATACGCCCGCCGGTTCGCAGACGATGCGCCAGCATGTCGAGCTCGATCTGTTTGGCGGCGTGCGTTATGCAACCCCGCTCGCGGGCCTCACGCTCGATGCGGGCTTCATCAGCTACACCTACCCAAACAACACGGCGGATCAGAACAAGTCCGGCGGCCCCAACACCTACGGCAATCCGCAGTGGAATGAAGTCTACGGCAAGTTCGCCTATGATTTCAGCCTCGCGGTCGCTGTCGGCTCGGTCTTCTACGCCAAGGACTTCTCCTACGCTGGCGGCGAGGCATGGTACTACGAAGGCGGTTTCGACGTGCCGCTGCCCTACGCCTTCCTGCTGTCGGGCCGCGTCGGTCGCCAGACGATCCAGAACAACTACTCGTTCGGCGTGCCCGACTACACGACCTGGAACGTCGGCCTCGCGCGCGATTTCGAAGTGCCCTTCACCTTCACGCTGGCCGCTGTCTATTCGGACACGAACATCAAGAAGGGTTCGTCGCTCGGTCTCGACAAGGT